>JAISTD010000198.1 GCA_031272765.1 Candidatus Methanovirga australis
TGTAAATTATCAGAATTGTGAAATCATAGAATCTTTATATTGTGAAATATGTCTTTTCCCAGCGGATCGTGAAATTGGTGATGAAAATTGTGAAAACCTCCACACTTTTTGACAATCTCTTTATTTGTTGGGTGAATTTTTTTATTTTATCAAACATAATTTTACACCTTTTATATTTCATAAAATAAAAAAAAATAAAAAAAAAGAAATTAAAATATTATGTTTTAACAGTCCAATCTTGAAACATCATATGATGCATTAAAAAATAGTTTAGAAATAGAAAGAATAACTGCTAAAAAAAGATTAACAGTTGAACAGGATTTTTATTCAAAAATAATTGTTTATAATGGTTCTGTCAAAAATCCTTGTGATAACAATTGTTATGTGGAGAAAATATCTTATGGAAAGTTTATAAAACCCCAAAATCGATGAAAACATAATAATCCAACAAATCTGAATATTCTTACATTATGAATCTATCACCATAATTTTTGACAATACCTTATAATCTCACAAAACAAATAATAAAAGATGTGGAGCAACCTGTAGATGAAAATAAAAAAAAATTATAAAATCAACTTCAAAACAAGCACAATACTTATTAAGAATACATATCAACCATAATAATAAATTCAAACACAATATCAACATTCAAAAACCGATATAAAGAATTAAAAAAGAAAATAAAGAAAAATATAGTTCAAATAAAGCCCAATAGAAAATTTGAAAGAATAACAAAAGCAAAAAACACCAAATATCACCTCAATGGAAAATGAAAAAATTAACTTGACAGCATTGGGAAAAACCCTAAAAATAACGATGAAATTAGCCTTTAAAAGACAAAATATGCGAATTTTCCGATGAAAAAAATGAAATAATAACAAAACATCATATCAATATATGTTTAAATTAAGTTTATAGAAACTCTCATATAAAAACATTTTCATAATTTATAATTTTACAAATTTAATTAAATCCATACATCCATATTTCTTTTTTAAGTAATATATCTTATGTTTTCCTGAGCTTGCAAATTTCTGTGGAGTTTTTTCCCATTTTATTTATAAGTAAATGTTGGTTTTCATGAAGCTTTCCACACTTTTTGACAGTCTTTTTTTCAAAAAAAATAAGAATCCAAATATTTTCAAAATTAAAATCAAAAACTAACTTAATCTTATGTTTATAGAAGATCTTATAGATAAACTATATTCTGTGTAAGCAGCTTACTTATCATTTTTTGAGTTTTTTATTATCAAAAATCTCTTCAAATTCTTCTTGTTTATTAGCAAATTCTCCAATAATTTTAGAATCAGCTCCTTTAATCTTATCTGATGAATATCCATAGTAAGGTAAGATGAGAAGACCCACGAATATGGGTAACCAAAATGAAATACATCTCTCGATTATAGTAACAGCTGCACTAACTTCGTTAGGTACTCCTACAGAAGCAAATAATCCCATCATCATAAGTTCAGTTGGACCTAAACCTCCAGGAAGTAGAGGAATCATACCAACCAATGTAGAAATAATGAATATTTCTGCAATTACAAAGACATTAACACTATTCCCAAATGCAAGGAAAATAAGATACATTCTAAATATTTCAAAAAACCAGATGAAAAAAGATAATGGTAAAGCTTTGTAAAGAATATCTTTATCTCTAAGCATTAATTTCATAGTGTCTTGAAAGCCAGTGATTGCTTCAATGACTTTTTTCTCTAATGATCCATTATCTTTTTTAAACTTTCTAATCACTTTTAAAACAAAGGATATTATCCTTTCTGCAAACTTTTTATTCACTGACATATACATTATAACACTGAATAAGCCAGTTATTAATATTACAGCAAAAACCATAATTGCAGTATATTCATCGTTTAAAGGAAAGAATAGGATTGATGTAGTAATGGTTAGAATAGCTAAAACTAAAAAAGGAATAGTGTCTAATGCTCTATCAGCTATTGTAGTCGCGAAAGTAGACTCAAAAGGTACATTCGTTTTTGAAGATAGAATATAAGCTTTAACTGGTTCTCCACCACCACTACTGCTTGGAGTAAGGTTGTTTATTGCTATTCCAATAATAATCATAGGAACAAGCTTAATAGATTTAATATTTATGTCAGCTATTTTATTAATTATATGCCATCTAATGGCAAAAAGGAAAAATGATACTATTTGAACGACAAGTGCAGCTAAAACATATTTAAAATCTGCCATTTCTAATTTTTTTACTAATTCATTGAATCCTGCAAAATAAACCATTATTCCTATTACTACTATTCCAAATAAGAAAAATAGCGGTGTTTTATATTTCATAATCATCGAACACATTTTATTAAAATTAAGCTAAATACTAAAATAAGAATAATAAAAACCAAATAATACTAAAAAATACACTGACAATACTCTTTTTAATATTATAAATAAATATAAAATTTACTTTAATCTTATAAATAAATATAAAATTTATTTTATATAAACATTAATGATATCAATAAAATTTATGCATAATAAAATACATTAAATCTGACTACAGTCAACTAAATAAATATATGATTTTATCTATATTTAATTACCTATTATTTTTAATTAACTAAACTTATTAATAAAATTTATCATTGATATAAAACTTATAAAAAGTAACTCAAGATTAAAAACTATAAAATAAATATTAGAATGTAACATATAAATGTCTTAACAATAAAAACTAAGTAACTGTGATTTAATGGAAATAACATTTTTAGGAACTTCATCTGCAGTACCTTCAAAACATCGAAATCATCCTTCAATAGGATTAAAAGCCTTTGGAGAGACAATATTACTTGATTGTGGGGAAGGAACACAAAGACAATTAATCTTTGCTAAAATTAGTCCAATGAAAATTACAAAGATTTTCATAAGCCATCTACATGGAGACCATATATTAGGTTTGCCAGGCTTAATTGAATCAATGGGATTTAGAGGAAGAACTGAACCATTGAATATCTATGGACCTCCTGGAATATCCAACATTGAAATAGCTATTCGTAGTTTAGGATGTGACAATAAAACATTTACAACAATATTTCACGAAATAAAAGGAGGGACAATAATAGACAACGATGAATACACGATAAAAGCTATTAAAACACAACACAACATCTATAATTTATCATATTCCATCATTGAAAAGAAAAAACCAAGATTTTTAAGAGAAAAAGCTATTGAACTTGGTGTTAAACCTGGACCTGATTTTGGAAAACTTCATAATGGTGAAACTATAAAATTAAACAATAAGATTATAATTCCAGAGCAAGTTTTAGGAGAAGAACGTGATGGAATTAAAATTAGCTATTCTGGAGATACCAAACCATCAGAGGAACTTATAGAATTCGCAAAAAACTCGGATTTACTTATCCATGAGTCTACATACGAACAATCAGATGAAAATAAAGCTAAAGAACATTATCATTCAACAAGTTTGCAAGCTGCAGAAATAGCTAAAAAAGCAAAGGTTAACAGACTAGTTCTCACACACATAAGTTCAAGATATAAAAAAGTTGATAAAATCGAGAAAGAAGCATCTGAAATTTTTAAAAACACAGGAATTGCATTTGACTTTTTAAAAATTGAATTATAATAATGAATAAGCTATTTAAGGTGAACAATGTATCCTCATTTTTTAAACATAATCTACGATTTAGAATCCTCTAAATTTTACATTTACAGTTTTGTACTAATCATAGTATCCCTTTCACTGATAAAACTAAATTCATTTATAATAAATAAAGTCACGAAAAAATTCAGCCTTGAACTAACAGTTAGCTATTTAATAAGAGACACAATTAAGTATCTAATTTATATTATAACCATCACAGTTGAATTAGAAATTTTAGGTGTCGATGTTACAGGGATCGTATGGAGTTTAGGAATTATTGGTATAAGCGTAGGTTTTGCTGGAAGAGATATGATTTCAAATTTTATATCTGGAATGTTTATACTATCAGATAAAACAATTAAAGTAGGAGAAGTGGTTGAAGTAGATGGTGTTCGTGGAAAAGTTCAAAAAGTCGGGTTTAGAACAACAACATTACTAACCTCTGATAATTCCATCATCACAATACCTAACTCAGTATTTTCATCAAACCCTTATACAAATTACACTTACCTTAATGAACATAGAATAGATTTAGATATTTTAATTCCATACAAATACGATCTGATAAAATGGAAAGATAAAATAAACAGTGAAATTTCAGATATATCCTGGGTTCTCAATGACCCTAAACCAAAAATCTTTGCTAAAGAATTTGCTAAAGAAGGAATAAAAATAAAAGTAAGCGTATGGACTAAAAATTTCTTTAAAGTAGAAGATTACAGGCTGATTCTTGCAAATGAAATAAGAAAATTATTAAAAACTTTAGATAATGATTGATTTAATTTTTACTTTGATAAAATGACTCTGTCAAAAATCCTTGTGATAACAATTGTTATATTACTACAAGTATTAATAAAAAAGATGTGTGATATTATTAAATAATGACACAAAACATATCACACAATAATATATATG
>JAISTD010000062.1 GCA_031272765.1 Candidatus Methanovirga australis
GAACGACAAAAGTTTAAATTTTAAAACCAAAAAAAAAAGTCAAAAAATGTTTGGACTGAAAAAACACAGAAATTTTTTCTAAAAAAAATAGTTTTGCCTTTCCCTCAAAAAAAAAAAAACGAAAAAATAATTGTCGCACAGCCTGGTTAATAGAAACTCTCAAAAATAAAAATAATGGAGATGATTAAAAATGTTTAAAAAAATATTAATTTTATTATTATTAAGTGGTATGTGTTTAAGTACTGTTAATGCGAAAGTATGCACATATCATATTGATTTGTATCGTGGTGAATACATTCAACAAGTTAATTATGGAGGAACCCCAATTATTTATAATATTAATGGTGAGAAAGTGAAAAATTTAGATTATTGGGACTCTTCAGATTGGTATTATATGATGCGGGATTCAAAAGCCCCTGACTATTTTAATCAGGAAGTAAGCAAACCCCATTATTATTCTGCTACAACTTATAAATGGATTATTAAAGAACCACACACTTCATTTAATTATACTGCTAAAACTGATCGTTGGTATTGGTTAGATCCTAATTATTATGTTTTCACTTATCAGGATAAAGATAGGAAACCAATAATAACAATAACGGGGTGAAATTATGAGTTTAGACTGGTTAGAATGTCAAATAGAATATTGACAAGGGCATGTTGCTTGGCATGAAGAACGAGGATTAGATTGTGAAGACGAATGTAAAGCATTAGATCATTATTTGAAAGTAAAAGAAGCACTTGCAATTAGACGAGAAATGGATGATGATAAGAATAATTCATATAAAAGTTATACTGTTAATAAACAATTTTCATTTGTAAAATCAGAACTCCCTTCAAGTCCCTGTTGAAAATAAAAAATTATTTTTTTTTTTTTTTAAAATGTCTATAATTTAACTTTCTAATCCTTCTAAAATATGACTTTGAATAGCTAAAAATTCTTCACTATTTCTACTTCTTGGTCTTGAAAGATTATTATCATAAACCTTTTTAATATGACCAGGATTTCTCCCCATTAAAACTATATGATCTGCTAAGAAAACCGCTTCATCAACATCATGAGTGACGAATATTATTGTTTTCTCTGTTTTCTTCCAAATTCTAACTATCTCTTCCTGTAATTTATGCCTATTCTGTATATCTAAAGCTGAAAAGGGTTCATCCATCAGCAATGTTTTAGGTTTATTTACAAGAGAACGTATAATGGCTACTCTTTGTTTCATTCCACCAGAAAGCTCGTGAGGATAAAGATTTTCACTATTTTCCAAACCAACAGATTTCAAATAAGCTCTCGCTCTTCTAATATTCTCTTCTTTAGAGTCATTTCCTAGATCTAAACCAAAATTCACATTGTCTAAAACTGTTAACCATGGGAATAAAGAGTATTGTTGAAAAACAAATCCTCTTTCTTTAGATGGCTTTGTGATTAATTTTTCATCTTCTAATATTTCTCCATTATCTCCTTTTTCAAGTCCGCCTATTAAACGAAGCAGTGTTGTTTTCCCACACCCAGAAGGACCAAGTAAACAAACAAAATCCTTATTCTCTATTTTCAGATTAATGTCTTTAAGTGCAAAAACTTCTTTTCCATGAGTTTTGAATGTTTTACTTAAATTTTTGATTTCAAATGTCAATTAAATCCCTTAATATATTTTACTAAATAGCTATTATTCTTTCAATAATGGTTCAGATATTCTATTTTTACCAGAATATTTTGCTTTGAACCTTCTTAAAGATTAGATCAAAAAGTAGTCCAATAATTCCTATTGATAACATGCCAACAACCACTGCACCAGTATCAAATAGCTGGGAGGAGTTCATAATTAAGTATCCTAATCCACTGTTTGATGCAACCATTTCAGCTGTGACTGTACACATTAGTGCTATTCCAACACCAACCTTTAAACCAGATATTACTGTTGGTATTGACGATGGGAAGATTATTTTAGTTATTGTTTGGAAGTTGGAAGTTCCTAAAGTCTTACCTGCTTCTATTAACACTTTATCAGTTCTTTTAACACCATCAATTGTGTAAATAAGAATTGGAAAAAAGCATCCCATAAAAATAATAAAAATTCCTGGAATTAAACCTATGCCAAACCACAAAATAGAGAATGGAATCCACGCCACTGGAGGGATCGGTCTTAAAATCCCAACAATAAATTTGCTCATATCTTCTAAGTTTTGAGACCATCCAAGCAAAACTCCAAGTGGAATAGCTATCACTGATGCTAAAACCAATCCAGATAAAACTTTAATCAATGTATTAATAATATGGGTAAATAGCTTTCCCGAAATTATTAATTGATAAGCTGATGTTATAACCATTATCGGACTTGGCATGACATAGTTTGGAACCAGCACAATTGGAACAGTGAATATATACCAAAAAATAACAAGTATCAATGGCAACAAAATTGGCAGTATTTTTTTATTCAAAATAATCACATTAAATTCTAATAATATTATCATCTATATTTACAATTATTTAAATAAATTATGGTCAAAATTTAATTTATTTCTTGTTATTTGTTTAAATGATACATTTAATTTATAAAAAAAACTTTAAAATAATTATATTAAATATTATCTTCTTAAAATGATGATTAGACTTTTTTAATTTTTATCCATTATTTTCATTGTCCCATGTCTATGAGCCCAACATTGAATGCAAATACCAATAGGGAGTCCAGCTGTATGAGTATGGGCTTTCATAACTTTAACATCCAAAACCGTGGTTTTTCCTCCAAGGCCCATTGGACCAATATCTGTCTTGTTAGATTCAGAGATAATATCTTCTTCAAGTTTAGCTAAAACTTCATCAGAGTTTCTCACACCAATTTCACCGAGAATAGCTTTTTTACTTAATTTTAGTGCGTAATCACTTGTTCCACCAATACCAACACCCACAATCATTGGAGGACACGGTTTACCTCCAGCACTTTTTACAGTTTCAACTACTAAGTTTTTTATCTCATCTAATCCTATTCCAGGCAATGCCATTACTAACCTATTATTATTTTCAGATCCGAACCCTTTTGGCAATACTGTAAATTCTATGTAATCCTCATCAATTAATTCAATGTCAACTATTGGGATTTTAATACCAATGTTATCTCCAGTATTAATCCTTGTTATGGGATCTACAATGTTTGGCCGTAATGGTACTTCTTTGGTGGCTTTCCTTAAACCTGATAATATTCCATCGTGAAGATTTTCAACTTCAACTTTACCAAGTTTTACAAAAATTATTGGTAATCCTGTATCTTGGCACATAGGAATATTTTTTTCCTCTGCTAATTCAATATTTCTCAAAATAGCTTTAAGATTTAAGCAAGCTAACTCATTATCCTCTACTTTAAGAGCATATTCTATGGATTTCACAACATTTTTTGGTAGAGAGATAACTGCTTCTTTAAAAAGTTTATAAATCACATTTTCTATTTCTTTTTCACTGATCATTCTATCCCTATAAATTTTATTAATTAACTCTCATCTTTTAAGCCTTCTTATTCTATACTATTTTACACTAACATTATTTATTTTACATAAACAATATATTAAATTTTTTTTAAATAAGATAATATATTTTTAAATTTAATAATAATAATTTTTAAATAAGATATAATAAAGCAAGTCTCTAAACTTAATTAAAATAAACAAACATAAATTGGTAAAATATTGCAGGTTTTCTTAATCCTTAAATTTTAATATTTTTCAAGAACTAATAAAAAATTAAAATTATTTTAGTTCAATAGAATTTAATAATGAATGTTATTCTGTATTGTCTCACAATTATAATTTAATTTAATAATTATTATATTTTTTACTAAAAATAATCATAAAATAATATTAAAATTGTAAAAAACTTTGTCTTAAACTATAAAATATACATGAAAAGTCTAAGAACTGATTAATTTGAAAAGTTAGAAAAAGAAATTAAATTGAATAATAAACTAAGAAAAAGTAACTGAATTTAAAGAAAAATAATTAAAAAAATAAATAAAGAATAAAAAATAAATAGAAAATAATTCTATTTAAATTCTAATCCCCCTTTTGGACATGCTTCAATACATTGTTCACAAAGTGTACAGAACCCTACTAAAGGTAATGGTCCGTTATCTTTGAATTTCAACATATTGTATGGGCATACATCAATACAATCTCCACATTGAGTACATTTTGAAGGGCTGAACTGAATTCTTTCCCTTTCATACAACTCTCCATCATGTAGTTTTTCAATTGGAGTTAAATGTAGTGCATTTTCAGGGCAAACAGCTGCACATGCTCCACATCTTGCACACATTGTAAAAGATGGTTCTCCTGCATTTTTAATGGATTCAGGAGCTTGGACTCCATTTTTCCTTACTACTCGTATTGCTTCAGTTGGACATTTATTAGCACAGGCTCCTATAAAATCACATTTTTCAGGAACATTCACTATTCCAAGTTCGTTAGTAGGTAAGGCATCTCCAAGAGTCATTTCAAAGTCTATAGCATCAACAGGACAGACATTTGCACAAAGTCCACAACTTGGGCAGTTTTTTGGAATTTCCACTGTTAAATTAGAACCTTTAGCTTCTATGAAACTTCCAGGACACGCATCAACACAGTTGTTACAACCTATACATGCTTCTGAATCTACTTCAAAAGTATTGATAGTTTTACCACGTTTTATAGGTCTTTTACCTGATATAAATACTGCATCCCAAGGACATGTTTGTGAGCAAACACCACATTTTATACATGTGCCCTCGTCTATAGATATTTCTCCACCAATTTTATCTAAAGTTATCGCATTAACTGGACATTCTTGGACACATATACTACATCCAACACAATCTTTGATATAAATGGCTCCTTGAATGTTTAAGTCACGACTTTTAGGTTCTTTGTATCCATGAATTCCAATAACTTCAACTGGACATATATCTAAACATTTTCCACACATTACACAGTAACCATGTAATGGTAATTTAGATTCTGGTTCGAGTTTAAGTGTTTTTTGTGGACATACATCAACACAGTCACCACATTGATCACATTTAGCAGGGTTGTAGACTATTCTTTTTTGTGGTATGCCATCTTCGAGTGTTAGTTCATCTATATCTAATGCATTATTAGGACAAATTTCCACACATTTTGGTTCGCCATTACAGATGTCACAGTTAATAACTTTCTGACCATCTAAAATAATAGCTGTTGATGGACAAGTACCTTGACAAGCCCCACATTTGATGCAGTCTTCTTGATTGACTACTATCATTATTCCAAACCTCACTTAAACTTTTTTAATTAGTTGACCTTCGCTATCGTAGACTTCAATTGTAGCCAATCTCATTTGAGTATCCATTGTATGGGTAGCACAGGATAGACAAGGGTCGTATGCTCGAATAACCATTTCCATTTTGTTGAATATTTCGTCTCCTACTTCAACACCAGGTTTGATGTAGTCTTTAGCTACTTTTTGTATACCCATTTCCATTGCTGGATTGTTTTGTATTGTTGCAACAACAATATTTACATTGGTCATTAAACCGTTTTCATCTGTTTTGTAGTGGTGTATTAATGTTCCACGTGGAGCTTCAACAATACCAGCACCTTCACCAGCAACTCTTTCAATAGCATCTGGGAATTTTTTACCTGATAGATCTCCTTCTAATCCTGCAGCTGCACATTCAGCAGAAGCCAACATTTCAATTAATCTTGCATAATGGAAAAGTAATGGAGCTTGAGCATATCCAAAGTTTTTACGGAACTCTTCTAACCTTTCTTGAGCAAGAGGAGCTTCAGCAGGCATTTTATCACAAACATTAATTCTGGATAATGGTGCTACTCTGTAAATACCTTCAGGATATCCTAATTCTTTAATATATGGGAATTTTAACCAGGAGTATGGTTTAACATGTTCTGCTACAATATCTAAGTATTCAAGATTGTTGTATTCATATTCAATTTTAGAACCATCTTTACTCTTTATTCTAACATTTCCATTGTAAACATCCCATACACCATCTTTAACTAAACCACAATGTCTTGTATCGCCGAAGTTACCTAAACTACTAATTAAATCAAGATTTGGAGTGAATACATTTTCAATCGCAAAGTCTAATGTAGCTTGTGCTAATTCAATGTTCTTTTGAGCTTTAGCAAGTAAATCTTTTTGAGTTTCTCCATCAAGTTCTGTTGAAATACCTCCAGGAGTTGATGAAATTGGGTGAATTGGTCTTCCACCTATTGCTTTAACAATATCTAAACCATTTCTTCTTATTTCAATAGCTTGTAGAGCTAAATCAGGTTTATCCTTGATGATTTGGAAGACATTTCTTATTTTTCTATCACCTGGGAAGTAAACGAAGTCAGGAGCTGCTAAGAAGTAGAAATGAAGAGCATGGGAGTGCATATAAGATCCCCAGTTCATAATTTCTCTCATTTTGTATGCTGCTGGCAAAATATCGTCATCTTCAAAGCCATAACATTGGTCTGATGCTTTAACTGCAGCTAAGTGGTGTTGTACATCACAAATACCACAAATTCTTGGAACTATCCTTGGAGCTTCTTCAACAGGACGTCCTTGCATGAATTTCTCAAATCCTCTAAATTCCATAACATGTAACTTGGTATCTTGAACATTACCACCATCGTCAAGATTTACAGTAATCTTTGCATGTCCTTCAATACGGGTTACAGGTTCCATAGTAAGTTTAACCATATTTATTTCCCTCCAGTTTGCATTTTAGCTGGAATGAATGCAGCTGGTAAAGTGTAAGTGTAGAAAGTACCAACAATATCATCTAATTGATCAGCTACTTTTTCTGGGTCAATTGTTTTATCTTCTTCAACACCATAATCTGAAGCAATAGCACTAATCATTTTCGCACCTTGATCAGACACCTTGGTCGTTGGTCCATAACATCCTCTACATTGGATTGCTGCACTTGGACATTCTGCTCCACATAATGAAATAGTAGCAGGGCCCATACAAACTAATCCTTGAGATATTAAACATAAATCATCTTCTGGTCTTCCAAGTTCAAATTGTCTTTTAATAACATCCATAGCTAAACCTGCTGGTGGTTTTTCTCTTGGACATACATCACAAAGGTTGGTTGTTGGGAGTTCTACTGTTTCACCTTTAAGTAAGGACACAACAGCTTGAGCAACAACATCAGATCTTGGAGGACATCCAGGAACATTTAAGTCCACTTCGATAACTTCTCCTAATGGTCTGACTCTACTTTCTAATTGTGGCACTTCTTCATTAGGTACGATTTCTTCAGGATTAACTGTACTTGGAGAGTTAATGTAAGCTTCAGTTTCTAATTCTTTAACTGTATGCAAATTACCTAATCCTGGGATTCCACCGTAGCATGCACAAGTACCATAGTTAATAATGAACCCAGCTTTTTCTCTTAATTTTTCTGCTAATTCTCTATTTTCTTCGTTTCTGATTCCACCTTCTATGATAACAACATCCATTTCTGGAATTTCATCATATTTGGTATCCATTAAAACTGGAGAAAATTGGAATTCAGCAAGATCTAAAACATCTAATAAAGATTCGTGAAAATCAGCAATAGATAAGTGACAACCAGAGCATCCTCCTAACCACATTGTTCCTATTTTTGCTTTTTCTGCCATTATAATTCCTCCAAATTAAGCTTCAGCATTTAATTGACCTTTTAAAGGAGAATGTCCTAAGTCTTTAATTCTATTAACCATCATTTTAACGGTTCCAGCGAATTTCTCACCTTCAGATGCAGAAATCCAGTCGTGGTATATTCTTTCTCTACCAATACCCATGCCATCAGCTAATTTATAAATTAAACGCATCCTACGATCTAATTTATAGTTTCCTGCATCGTAGTGACAGTCACCGTGGTGACATCCTGCTACAATAACACCATCTGCTCCTTCTCTGAATGCCTTCAATACAAATTGAGGCTCTATTCTTCCAGAACACATGACCCTAATAACTCGAATATTTGGTGGGTATTGCATTCTTGCTGTTCCTGCGGTGTCTGCTCCACCATAGGAACACCAGTTGCAACAAAACATTACAATTTTTACATCATCATCAGCCATAGAGATTATCCTCCTATATTAAAATATATATATTTATTTTTTTCTATATTTTTTTCTAGATTTTCAATTATTTTTGGATTTTCAATTTTAAAGAATAAAATTAATAATCTATAATAATAAAATAACCAAATCATTCAGTTTTATAAGAACCTTTTAAAAACGAAAAATCAGAGATTTTTCTAAATTCTCATGTTTCGCTTGAGAATAAACGAAAACTTTGTTTTCTTAAATTCCTCGCTCTGTTCGAAATAATAAGAATTTCATTCCCTGAGTTTCTCACTTTGTTTGAAACAACTAAAACTGAAGTTCTCTAACTTACCTAAATGCTAAGAAAAGTTTCATCAAAACTTTCATGGTTTTTACTAAAACTTCTAAACTTTACTTTTAAAACCCTATTTTTTATGAAAACCTAAATTTTTTTAAATTATTATGTACTTTTTGATTACTTAATGTAATCTCATTGTACTGATACTTATCTTTAATTCTAAATAATATAAACATTACTTAGAAAAATAAATCAAAAACTTTATATACCATATTAAGATTTTCAGAAATATTATTATTAAAAATTTTTTAAGAATTGTAATCAGACGAAATAATAAAATAAGCTTTTATTAAAGTTTTTTAAGTATTTTATAAATATTTATATTTATAATTTAAATAAAACATTTTAATAATGTATAAAAAAGTTAAATATCTATTAATATTAAAAAAATTCGTTTTTTAAGTCATTTAAATTATTAAATATGAAAAATTTGAAATATAAATCCTTTAAAATTAAGGTTCAACTAAACACTATATTAAAGTCTGTTAGTGTATAATAATTCAGTATAGTATATGAAAATAAAATAAAAAAAAGCCGAATAAAATAATAAAATAAAAAATGAAACAAGGAAAAAAATAATAAAAAAGAAGATGTGTTATGTATTAATTGAACTACTATGGAGTCCATAGATTCCTAACCCACTAACTTATGTTAGTTTTACTAAAGGCAATCTCCGTCGCACCGACGGTTCACATTGAATTTAAAGACTTCAGAGCCTAATTAACCAGTTGATTAATGTATTGAATGTATCCTTTTATCGTTACATTCTCAATATCCTTGGCTATCGGGTAATCTTGAATAATGAACTATTCCCAAATTCCATATTCAGGAAATCTCCACCTAACAATTGGTTTCATTGATTAGTTACAAAAATTCATCTATGGAGTATGACTCCGTAGTATTGTTGTCGAAGACAACTTAGGAACCGATAGGTTCCGTTCTTTTTGTCAATTTAGATAAATATCTTGTTTACTTCAGCTACACCAGAACCTAAATCTATGTCAAAATCAAATTTTTTAAGAGTCATTTCTAATGCAGAAAAAGTAATAGCTAATTCTTTATAAGTTGTATTACCCATATGACCAATCCTAAAAACATTCCCTTTCAAATGATCTTGTCCACCAGCCAACTCTACTTTGTAATCATTTCTCATAGTTCCTCTAAGTTCACTATCACTTATTCCATCAGGCATATTAATTGCAGTGACAGTTGCTGATGAAACTTTTTCCTTAGGGAATAACTTAAGACCAAGAGCTTTTGCAGCCTCACGTGTTGCTTTTGCAGACTTTTCATGTCTTTTAATTCTCATATCTAATCCTTCTTCTTCAATGATTTTCAATGCTTCGTACAATCCATAAATTAAAGTAACTGAAGGAGTGTAAGGTGTCTCAGGTGGGGTTCCAGCACCATATCTACGATACTTTTTCAAATCTAAGTAATATGTATTTGAATCTACATTATCTATTACTTTCCATCCATCATCACTTACAGTAATAGCTGCCATTCCAGGTGGGGCTGCTAAACATTTTTGTGAACCAGTGAAACAGATATCTATTCCATATTTATCAACATCCACATGATCTCCTCCAAGAGAAGATACCGTATCAACAACATATAAAGCATCATAATTTTTTAACACTTTTCCTATTTCTTTAATTGGTGCAGCGACTCCTGTAGATGTTTCATTATGAACAACTGTAACTGCACTTATATCTTCATTATTTTCCAATTCTTCTTTAATATTTTCTGGTTTTACACAATCTCCCCATTCAATGTTAAGTTCTACTGAATTACCTCCGAAAACATTTGTGATATCCTTTAATCGTTCACCAAATTTACCACTTATTACATTTAAGACCTTATCATTTGGGTTTAAAATATTTGCAATAGCTGCTTCCATGGCAGCAGTACCTGAACCTGTTAATAAATAGGATTGATTATTGGTATTAAATACTTTAGACATCAACTGTGAAGTTTCAGTTATTATTTCTCCAAATATAGCACTTCTATGATTTACAACATTTTTGGAAATTGCTTGAAGCACACGATTAGATACATTTGTAGGACCAGGAAGCATTAGCAAGGTTTGATCCATTAAATTTTCCTCCATTATACTACTATTAAATTATTATTTTATTTTTTTCTATTGTTTATTTTTTTAATTATATAAAAAAATAATTAGTTAAACTTAGAAAAGTAATTTTTTATTTTCTTTCTTTATATAATTTATATATAATAATAAATTTAATGTGTTATTAATAGTACATTAACAATTGTTAATTATTTAATAATAAACACTGGATTATTTTTAGAGAGACTATTATAAACTCAATTTAAATACACATGATATAAAGCTCAGCATAACTCAAAAGTTAAAAAAGTTAAAGTAAAAAAAAAAAATTTTAAATGGTTTTTCTCCGTCTAAACACAAAAACAAGGACAACAACAAACAACAACCCCAAAACCAAAAACACCAAAGGAACATTAGCCAACAAAAGAGAAACACTA
>JAISTD010000071.1 GCA_031272765.1 Candidatus Methanovirga australis
TAATTAATTTTACAATTATTTAATAGTGAAATAAGTCATGTTTGAAGATATTTTTAATAACAGAAGATTATATAAAAAATTTATTAATTAAATTATTAATATCAAGGACTATAAATAAAGATATTTTTTAATATACTTAATTTCAAATTATTTAATAATAAAATAAATTATTTTTAATTGATATTTTCAAAAACGAAGAAATAAGTTTTGATGAACTTTAACTTGTTAAGTTAGAAAATCTTGATTTTCCATTTTCTTAAACTTTTCTTATCTTTTAGGGAAGTTAGAGAACTTCAGTTCCCGTTATCGAGCAAAGTGAGAAACTTAGGAACCAAAGATTCCATTTTAAAAGTTTCTTCTAAATAGTAAAAAATCAAAGATTTTTAAACAAGCATAAAATATAATATCTAATAAAAATAATAGATATATTCATGAAAAAGATTATCTATCTTGAGAAAGAGAATATTTATCCATTCACAGCTATTATAGGTCAAGAAAAGGTTAAAAAAGCCTTAATACTAAATGCCATCAATCCTTCAATTGGGGGAGTATTAATTAAAGGAGATAGGGGAACAGGAAAAACAACAGCTGTTAGAGCATTAAGTAGTTTATTACCCAAAATAGAAACTGTTGAAGGCTCACCATTCAATGCAAATAAAAATGAATACATTAATTTTCAATTATACAAATTCCATAATAAAACAAAGGATGATGAAATTAAAATAGTTAAAAAACCTATGGATGTAGTTGAACTACCACTTGGAGCTACTGAAGATAGAGTTATCGGTTCGATTAACATAGAAAAAGGATTGAAAGAAGGAGTGAAACAATTAGAGCCTGGAATTTTAGCCACTGCCCATAACAATATACTCTACATTGATGAGATAAACCTTTTAGATGATAACTTAGTGGATGTTCTATTGGATTCCGCCGCTTTTGGAATGAATATAGTTGAAAGAGAAGGGATATCAATCAAACATCCATCAAGATTTATTTTAATTGGAACAATGAACCCAGAAGAAGGTGAACTTCGAAGACAACTTTCTGATAGAATGGGTTTAGAAATATTGGTCAATGGAATAGAAAATATTAAAGAAAAAATTACAGTTATGCTGTATAGACAAGAATTTGAGAAAGATCCTATATCATTCAGAGAAAAATTCAAAGATGAAGAAATAAAGCTTAAAAAAAGAATAAAAAATGCTAAAGATAGTTTAGCTGAAGTTGAGATTGATGATGACTTAATTAGAATAATAGCTATAAATACCAATAATTTAGGGTTAGAAGGTCATAGAAAAGATATAGCTATTTTAAAAACTTCAAAGACAATAGCTGCATTTGAAGGAAATAATACAGTAGGTTATGAAAATGTGGTGGAGGCTTTTGAGTTAGTTTTAGGTAAATATCCTGATTGTATGGATCATCCTCAGAAGAATACCAATACTCAAAGTAATGACACTGCTCGGAATAATGAAAATGCTCAAAGTAATGAAAGTAATGATACTCAGAGTAATAGTGACAAACAAGACTCTGAGAAAAAAGAAGATAAAAATGATAATGAACAAGAATCACAACAAAACACCAAAAATGAGGAACATAATACTGAAGAAGAAAATGAAAATTTATCAAATCAAACACAAAGTGGAACGGATCTTAAAGAAAATGAGAATCAGACTAGTGATTTAGAAATTAAAAGAGTTGAGAATCAAAGAGAGATTGATGATTTTCCAATTGAAGAATTAGAAAAAGATATTAACAAAGTTTTAATGTTAAAAGGAAGAGAAAAAGAAAAAATTTATGGTAATAGAGTAGAATCAAAAACAGAAAAAGGGAAATATGTTAAAACAAGATTTTCAAAGGATTATAATGATATCTCTATTGATGGAACATTACGAGCAGCTGCAATTCATTCAAGGGATAAAATCACGGTTAAAAAAGAAGATTTAAGAAGTAAAATTAGAAAACATAAAGCAAGGGCAAGTATAGTTGTTGTAATAGATTTAAGCGGTTCAATGATGAGTGACGAAAAAATAAATAAGATAAAGGGAATATTAAATAAAATTATTAAAAACATTAATAAACATAAGGATAAATTAACTGTCATTGGGTTTAAAGGTAATGAAAGTGAGATCATAATTCCAAACACAAAAAGACCGAGCTCTTTTTTAGACAAACTTGGAAAAATTAGTGTTGGTGGGACAACACCAATGGCTACAGGATTAAAAAAAGGATATGATATTCTAAAAAAAGAAAAAAAATATAGGGAGTATATTCCTATGCTTATTTTACTCTCTGATGGGATGCCTAATGTTGGTATTGAAAACAGTGATTTAAGAAATATTACTGGAAGTCCAATAAAGGATGTTT
Source organism: Candidatus Methanovirga australis (assembly GCA_031272765.1). Classification (GTDB taxonomy): domain Archaea; phylum Methanobacteriota; class Methanobacteria; order Methanobacteriales; family Methanobacteriaceae; genus Methanovirga; species Methanovirga australis. Next base: position 2,368 of record JAISTD010000071.1, read on the forward strand.
TAGCTATTGGAAGACAGTTGGCTGATGATAAAATATACACAATTATTATAGATTTTGAAAAAAAGATTAAGCAAGGCAAAAATGTTAATTTAGAGTTAGCTATTATTTCTAATGGTAGATACTATGATTTAGAAAATGTATGTGATTTTAGTGTAACTATTGATAAAATATTAACTTATGAAAGGTCTATTTTATGAAAATAAAGATTTTTTTTATCTAATATAATTTAAAATTGATTTAATAAAATAATAGATTATTGATTAATTAATTTACATTTTAAGATTATTCTTTATTATAAAAAATTACAAAAATTTTATTTTAAAGTTACTGTATATTAAAATTAAACTTAAGTTAAAATAAATTCAATATTATCAAATAAAAAAAAAATGGATTATATTACATTTCACTTCTGGAAGGTGGGAAAAATGAAAATTATACATATAAGTGATGTTCATTGCACAGAAAATGAAAATTTTTTAAAGTATTTGGATGAAAATGAAATAGATTTAGTTTTAGTTTCTGGAGACATAACTGATTTTGGTCCTGATGAGTTTGCAAAAAATTTTTTGAATAAGCTTGCTTCTAAAACATCAGTAATAGCTATTTATGGAAATTGTGATATTGAAACTATTCCTGATGTAATTGAGAATTCTAAAGCTATTTCTGGCCATGACAAGATTAACCTTTTTAAAAATGTCCTAATATATGGTTTTGGCGGTTCAAGCCCAACACCATTTTCAACACCATCTGAGGTAAATGAAGAGGATTTATATGCAGGTTTGAATAATTTAATAGATTATGAAAGTGTTGTTATTGAAGAGAATAGCTCTGTAATAAATGAGGAGAATATTATTAAAATATTGCTAACTCATTCCCCACCATTTGAAAGTGAAGCAGATAAGATATTAAGTGGAGATCATGTTGGAAGTAAAGCTGTTAGAGATATTATAAATGAAAATGACTTTGACATAAATCTCTGTGGTCATATTCACGAAGCCAAATCAATATCTAAGTTAAATAAGACCATCATAGCAAATCCAGGAATGTTTAAAGATAATTATGGGATTTTAATAACAAAGAATGATGATAACTGTGATTTTGATATTGAATTGGTTAGATTTTAGCTATTCATTGTGTGTCATTTTTTGCTGACTTAGAATGAAATGAAGTTAATATAAAAGGCACTATTATGAATATTAAAAGTATTATGAAATTTACGATTTGCTCAATAAACCCTGCTGTCTTTAGTATGTTATAAATTCCACTAATCCATAAACAAATTAATGCAAAAGGTAAAAGATATTTTATAGATAACATCCAATATTCACCTATCTTAGTAGTTGGATTAATATTTAACACACGGATAAGCTTGTCCAAACCCCAGAACCATGAGAAGATTATTGCCTCTAAAATAACACAAAAAATGACAAATACCTGATTTAAGGTTTGGTCAACTATGGATAAGATGTAACTTCCATATCCAGTTGTATAGATTGTAGATATTAATACTCCTATTAATACTAAGTATGTTGTCACTCTTTTCCTGGATAAACCAGTTTTTTCTTTTATTCCAGAGATTAATGGTTCTAATAACGCAATAGCTGA
>JAISTD010000135.1 GCA_031272765.1 Candidatus Methanovirga australis
TGTTAGGAAAGTATGCATTCCTGGACTCATACTCTCTTCCAGACTCTAATCCATAATTATCTATGATTTCATTGAATGAAGACCACACTTCATTCATAACTCCAGATTTGCTTAACCTTTCTCTAAATAACCATATTGTAGCTTTATCAGGTATAATGGACCATCCAAGGAACTTTCTAAATGAAACTCTGTCACAGAGACTCCTTTCTAATTCTGGATCAGATAAACCATACATTTTTTGGATTATTAAGGCTTTAAACATGACTATAACATCGATTTCAGGTCTTCCACCTTTTTTTGTCTTATTTTTGTAAGGTTGTGGATGGGTATGGGACGGAAGTATTTCCCAATCTATTATTATGGTCAATATTCATTTAATTTGTTGATGTGTTTTTTAACATCGCCTACATTTCTGATGTAATATGTGTTGTTCGTAATTTTATCACTTGTACAGTATTAATGTGTGAAAGTTATATAATACTTAAATTAAAACCACAGGGTGGGGTGTGAATAATCGACACCTTTATATACTACCACCACATTAGGACTAATATGAAAGTTTCATATTATTCTATGATAAGTAATTTATTATCACAACCTTTATATACTACCACTACATTAGGATTAGTATGAAAGTTTCAATTATTAATATATTTTTATTCAAATATTAATTAGAAACTTTCTTATATAGATAGAATTAATGAATGAGGAGATATTTTATGAAGTTTGGAAAATTAGTTGGATTATTTATAATCTTTATTTTAAGTTTAAGTATATTGCCTTTAAATGCTATTGATAATATATCTACTGGTAATATATCAAATAGTAGTAGTAATATAGGACATTTGAATGCGAATAGTAAAATTCATAGTATTACACCGTATGATTCTATACAAGAAGTTATAGACAATGCTAACGATGGTGATATTATAGAATTAACTGGGGATGGATATTATGAGGGTGGATTTTATATATATTCAGATGTTAAGGTTAATAAAAAGTTAGTGATAAGAGCAGCACCCAATGCACATCCTATTATTGAAATATTAAATCTTACAGATACCACAGAATATTATAAGGATGCAGATGGTTTTATCATCACGGCTGATGGAGTAGAACTAAATGGTTTAGAAATTGTAGGTGCAGGACCAAAAGTTTGCACCAAACCAATAAGTATAAATAATTGTCAAAATGTTGTTATCAATAATTGTACTATACATGATGTTTACACTAAACGAGGTGCGATCTCTATTTCAAACTCACTTGGTGTTAATGGATTTAATAACATTACTAATTGTAAATTCTATAATAATGCCAACGGTTATGGATACTATGAGGGTGTGATTAGTATATTTGGAGCAAATAATATTGTTAGTGATTGTATTTTTACTAACAACACAGCAGAATATGGGGCAGTCCATATAATGGCTAATGATAATATTGTTAAAAATTGTCTTATTAGTAATAATACTGGATCTATGCCTGGAATAACAATATATGACGGTTATTCTATTGGTAGAATAAATGGTAATAATGTTACTGGTTGCACTATAACCAACAATAAAGGTTATAATCCTAACCTTGGTGCTGTAGTCATATTTTCTTCAGGGAGTTCTAATTTTATAAATAATAATAGAATTTTCAACAATAGTAGAGATCTTACTGTATCCTCCATTGGAAGCGAATATAATAATGTTAATGCTAATTGGTGGGGTGACAATACAGTAGGTAATAAATCAAATAAAGTTCCAGAGAATAATTATGTTGTTGGTGTTGAGCCAGGCTTTGATAAAAATAATTTTGTTCTTAATTATAAATTGAAGTTAAATGATAGTTCCAATCCTAATGATAAAATACCTGCTTTTGATGGCTGTGTGTATGTTAATGATAATTTAAATCAGACTTTTGATGCAAGCATTAATCACGAATTTGCTTTTAATCCAGGTGAAAATGTTAAAATAGTGGTGGATAATTATGTTTATGATTATCTTATACCTCAAAAGGAGAAAAATGTTTATGTAGATCAATTAATAGGTGATGATGATAATAGTTAACTCAACTTTCATTAATAACACAGCATCAGAGGATGGTGGGGCTATCTCTTCTGGTCGATCATATTTTTTTGTCTTTGGTGGCAAACTTGATGTAGTTAACTCAACTTTCGTTAACAATTCTGCATCAGGTTCTGGTGGAGCTATCTCTACTAATAATATTATTATACATAATCATGTGAATTATAATCGATTTGTGAATAATACTGCAGGAATTAAAGGTGGAAGTATTTCAAATAGGAGGTTTTTTATTGGTTCTATTGATAATAACTGGTTTGGTAGTAATGATATAGATGGTCAGATATATGGAAAACAACCAGTTAGATACTTTATAATAAATACAACTAGAGATGGTACAAATTTATTTTATAATTTTAGATTAAATACTCAAAATACTAATGGGTATAAGGTTCCTTCTTTTAATGGGGAAATATATTTAAATAATGTGTTTAATCGGACTTTTGATGCTTCCATGAATCAGAGTTTTGACTTTGGCTTGTGTAATATAACAATTAAAGTTGATAACTTTGAGTACAATTATACTACTACTCTTTCAGATGTGTATGTTAGTTCTTCTGGATCTGATCTGAATAATGGAAGTAAAGATTCTCCTGTTAAAAAACTGAATACTGCAATGGATCATGTTAGGGATGGTGGAACAGTGCATGTTTTGGATGATTTGAATTTAGATAAAACTGTTAACATACTTAAAAATATCATGATAAAAAGTGATGATGGTTTAAAGACATTGAATGGAAATAAAATGCAAATATTTAATATATCTCCTAATTTTAATGTTAATATAAGTAATCTTAAATTAACAAATGGATTTGCAAGTTATGGTGGTGCAGTATACAGTAACAAGTCCAATTTGAATTT
>JAISTD010000165.1 GCA_031272765.1 Candidatus Methanovirga australis
CTTTGAATCTTAGTTGTTGAGAGAATAGCTGTTGCATGATTCCTTTTTTATAGTTATTCCATAATTCTAATTTGTCTTCTAAAATAGCTATTTTTTCATCTATTTTTGATAGGAATATAGCTATTTTCTCTTGCTCCTCAAATGAAGGAATTTTTATTTTAATTTTAGATATTTCTTTTTTACTAATTTCAAGAAATGTAGATCCTGAAGATCTTCTTATTAAATCTTTTTGAATTGTTTTAATTAAATAATAAATGAATTCAATATCATTATCTTCATTTACAATCAGAGATTGGAATCCTTGATTTGTAGAGGCTTCTTTAGGTTGTTATTGATGAATGTCCAATTGTTGCTCTTGATGAAAGTAGTATAGTATTTTTAGGCAATAATTTCGCTGAACTATTCTTTAATCCGAAAGCATTGATTTTCCTGATACTTGAATCAACATATTTCTTTTTACCTACTTCAGTAGGAGTAAACCAGTTAATATTTCCATCCCAATACTCAAAATTTCCAGTTGAAGGTGTTCCTCCTCCTTCAATAATAGCTATTTCACCCAAATATTTCTCTTCCCATCCCCCACTAAACTCGTTAAATCTTAATTCTGGTTTGCAACCCATTAAATCACCTCATTCATCAAAATAATTTATTTATTTCGATGAATATCTTTTCAAAACGATTCAATGATTCTTCATCAAAAAAAAATGCTGAAACTCCATTAGATGCTAAAAATTAAATAATAGAAAATTTTTTCAACCTTGTTAAGAATTCGTATAGCTTCTTTGTGTTTATTTGATTTTTCTGCATAGAAACTAATTATAAAGCTTGGTTCAAGAAATATCATTATTTAACCTTGTCTAAGTAGACTTTGTTTCTTAATTCAACTGGATCAAATTCTTTATCTGTTTTAATAATACCTTCCATGTCTTTAAAAGTAACATTTTTATTACTTTCAAGATGAACAATTTTTTTTAGTAATTTATCTTGTTTTGATTCAGTATTCATTATTAAATCCGCTATTATTCCAGATTTTGACTTCCCATAATGTTTAGATAAATTATTTATCTAATTAACTGCTTCAATTGGTAGTGTATAAGTAACTTTTTTAAATGCAATATTATAATTCCATATTTTTTAATATGCATTATGTAACACATAGTATTTATACTTATTTATTAATACAGATCCAATCAATAAAATTAAGCATATTTGAAGATTGATTATCCATTAAATATTTTACTAAGTCATAATTTTTAATATAAAAATCTTTTAAGTCTTTATATTCTTGTTTATCTACTAATAGTTCTTCATTAGTTTCTATTCTTTCATTATAATCAAAATCATCTTCAAATACATCTTCTAATAAATCATCTAATTCCTCATCAGAACAATTTTCCCCGATTAAAATTTTCTTTTCATGAATCAATTTTAGTATTAGCTAATAAAAAATTAGTTTTTAAAGTATTTGACTAAATCAGAGCTAGCATTTAATTCATAACCTTGATTTGATTTTTTTAACAAATTAAATTCCAAAAAATCATGAATAAGATTATCTAATGTTGGTCTTGAAATTTCTAAAGCTTAACTATTTCTGACTTATTTAAATACTTATTTGATGAAGATAATAAGAAATTTAGCACCTTTATCTGTGGACAATTACCAAAAACATTTTTAAACATATTTCAACCTTTAAGATAAATGCAAAATTAATTAGTGAGGACGGGTCACAGTTGACTTGTCATGAAACTTTTTCTTCATTCAAATATAATCAACTCTTTTGAAAAATTTTCCAATTTTTAAAAATTTAATAAAATGATATAAAAGTTTTTGGGGCATACTATACTAAATTAGATATTCTAATAATAAAAATTAAAAGATAATTATTGTTTTAACGGCTTAATAATAGATTTAACTTCACGATCACCAAAAGCAACACCTAACAAAACCACATCACAATCAGTATAAGGAGAATAATAATTATTATCATAAATCTGACTAATAGCATCTTGAGCCAACTTATCCAAATCTTTATCTAAGCTATATTTGATCTCACAAACAATAATTAGATTATCTTTTTTAAGCACTGCATCCATATATCCATCAGAAGTAGGAATTTCACCAATCACAAAAAACCCCATTAATTTAAACCAAGATAAAAACCAAATATGAAAATTAGACTCTCTCATATCTTTCTTAACCTTACCAAACAAAATACTTGGAACACTATCAACAAGATTATCAAAAACAATCTGAAGATTTTTATTATCGCAGGACTTAATAGCTTTTAAAAACATACTTGCCAATTGAGAAACATCTAAACTATCATCATCACTAAACTCTTCAATAATTGAATTATATAAAGAATCATTCACCTCTTTATTAGGAATAACTAATTTATAATTAGTAAGCCTACCAGGTTTTGCATATTTCTCTCTAATAGTTAAATAACCAGTTTGTAAAAGTAAAGTTTTAAAATCAAGCTTATCAAAGATAAAAGTTGGAAAATCACCAGAAAAACTCATGTTTTTATCAAAAAGAATATTTGTACTTTTATTATTTCTAACAAAATCCATTAAAAATGAAGGAGTACCACTCTCAAACCAAAAATTACCAAATTCACCCTTAGTAAAGAAAGACAATATAGAATAAGGATTATAAAGACGATTAGAACCATCCCAAGAATAGCCATCATACCAATTCTTAATTAAAACTAAAAGCTCATCACAAGAAATATTATTATCATTACTAAAACTAACTAAATAATCCTTAAAAATGGTTTCTAAATCTTCTTGAGTATATCCACAAATACAAGAAAAATTCTGATTTAAAGTCAAATCAGTTAAATTATTCAAACCAGAAAAAATACTGGCCTTAGAAAATTTAGAAACACCTGTTAGAAAAACAAACTCGAGTAACTTATCAGAAGACTTTAAAACACCATAAAAATTATTCAATTCTTTACGAATCTCTTCAACCAATTCTAAATCAGCAGTATTATCGAAATCTTCGATTTCAACTGCAGACAAAATCGTAGATTTTGTCATATTATCCAAAATAGCTTTATCATATTCATCAATTAAAACAACAACTTTTTGACCATAATTACTATAAATTTGCATTAATAACTCTGAAAATTTTAGTTTTAAAGTTTTATTATTAAGATTAACAGAAAATTTCAAAGCAAACATATCAACAAGTTCATGTAAGGATAATTTCAATTGATCAATACTATCATATTCTAAATCACTCATATCTAAATGAAGAACAGGAAACTTTTTACTCCAATCCCACTTATCATAAATATATAAATCTTTGAAAAGCTTTTTATTCCCTTTATATAGTTCTTTTAAAGTACTTACTAATAATGACTTTCCAAAACGGCGAGGTCTTGATAAAAAATACTTTTTTCCTGGTTTTGCCATCTTATAAATATATTCTGTTTTATCCACATACAAATAATCATTTTCAATAATAGTGGAGAAAGTTCCAATGTCAGTAGGCAAATCTTTCATAAATATACTCCCATAATAATCTCAATCTAAAATTATATGATTCAATTCTACTATTATTTAATATTATATTAGTAATATTATTATAATATCTTACCCAATTTTAATCTTAATACAATTTATAAATATACTGCATATTATCGTTACTGCTTAATTAAATAATTTCTATTAAAGATTTTTAACTCTTTTGACTTCATTAAACCTTTTTAGTATTATTTAAACCATGATTAAATCTTATTTTTTTAAAATTAGTTATATTTGAAGGTTGCTTATCAAAAAATTGATTATTCATTAAATATTTTACTAAATTATAGTTTTTAATATAAAAATCTCTTAATTCTGAATATTCTTGTTTATTCACTAATATTTCTTCATTATTTCCTATTCTTTTTTCATGATCAATATCATCCTCAAATATATCTTCTAATAAGTCGTCAATTTCATCATCAGAACAATTTTCCCTGATTAAAATTTTTTTCCTGAATCAATTTTAGTATTAGCTAATAAAAGATTAGCTTTTATAAAATATTTAACTAATTCGGAGCTAACATTTAATTCAAACCCTTGATTTGATTTTTTTAACAACCCAAATTCCAAAAAATCATCAATAAAATTATCTAAGGTTGGTCTTGAAATTTCTGAACCATTAGCTTATTAACTTATTTTGAAAAATAATAAAAATCATTTAAAAAGATTTGCTTTTACTATTTAGAAGAAACTTTTAAAAACACGAAATTAGAAAATTTCGTTAAATTTCTCACTTCGTTCGAAATAAACGGAGAATCAAAGATTCTCCTAAGTTTTTCACTTCGTTCAAAACAAAAGTTTCATCAAAAGTTTTTCCAAAAACTAACAAGTATAATGAGTTTAAGAAAATGCTTTTACTATTTAGAAATTTAATGCTTAAGTTGACGGCATTGGTCAATAAAACTTAATTGTTATCAATTAATAAAACACTTCTAATAAATCCAATCAAATCTTTAAAATCAGCCTCTTCATCAAGATTGAATTCATATAAATAGCTATTTTTATCCATTACTTCAGTAAAATCTCCTGATATTTCCAATTTAGCATCACTTTTAATAGATATTGAAATATAATTTTCTTCAATAGATAATAAAGCAAATAATTTATCATTGTAGAAAAAATTACCTTGCTTATCATTGATTTTATAATCAACTAAATCATCAATATCTAAAATTTTCTCTTTTAACTCAAAATATTTATTTATCAAACCTTCCTTTTTATGCATAAAAATAGCTATTTCATCGTGTGATATTTTATTCATATCATTTTTCACATTATTTGAGCTTTTAAGGTTAAAATTAACTTCTTCTCCATCAAATAACTCAGTATCTGATGGTTCATATTTTAATTGTACTGAATTTAGAATAAGATCCAATAATTTGTTTTTTATTGCTGGTGAAACCCTATTTAAGCTATCGTTTCTTAAATCAACTTCAAAAACATGCCCTTCAATTCCACCAAAATCTTTTTCTTCTTTATCCATTAGAAAATTATTATCCATTACTAAATCTTCCTCTACAGACTCTTCTTCACCCCATTTTTCAAATAAGGATTCAATAGCTTTGATTTCATTTTCTGATTTTTCATTGTCTAAAAATTCACATATTAATTCTTTATTTGTGATAAAAATTATTTTAACATAAGAATTTTCTTCAATTTTATCATATATTCTTCCAGCACTCATAGTACCTTTTACAACAGTTTTGCTACTGTTTGCAACATACCCTATTTTTCCAGTGAAAGGAATCTCTGCTTTAATAGCTTCAGCATCATAAGAATTGTTAGGTTCTTTCTTTAATCGAATAATTTCCCCAATATCAAAAGAAAATACATCTTCATAGTAATCCATTCCTGTAATTGTCACATAATTTTGTCCCATGGTTTTTCCTCAAATATAAAAAAAACTTGAATAATCTTAAATATAAAAAATAATAAATTATAATTTAAAATCTACTTTCATTTATTATGCTTTTTATTAATCATAAATTATTATAATTTATTTATTATTTATCAATCTTATTAATATAATTATTTTAAAAATTAAAAAATTGTATTTTAAAAATTAAAGCTAAAAGAAGATTAAAGATGATTAGAAATTATTATAATGCTCAAAACATTATAGATAATCAAAACTTTTAAATACTATAATTAATATAATTTAAAGTGTTGTATTTTTAATATTATAATTTGCGCTTTTTTGTAATTGTTAATATATCTTTAGCAGGGATGGTCGAGTGGTCAAAGGCGATAGGTTGAGGGCCTATTGGGTTAGTCCCTTCGCGGGTTCGAATCCCGTTCCCTGCACTAATCCTTCTTTTGTATTAATTCTTATTTTTCACTACTAATCCTTATCTGGTATCAATCATTAATAATGACTATGTAAAAAATTCGATGGGTGTGATATTTTTTCCGTGATTTTGTTCCCATTTAACTCTTTGGAGGTCTAAATAAATTTCAATACTTTCAATAATCTTATATAACTTCTTTAA
>JAISTD010000228.1 GCA_031272765.1 Candidatus Methanovirga australis
GCGGAAAATGATAAAATAACTTTAATGATGTCTATAGGATTAACAGACCACATATGGTCATTAAAAGAGCTACTAACATGCTTATCACAAAAATATCAGTATATAAAAGGGTCATCATCCAAAACTATAAAAATCACAAAAACAAACAAAACTTCATCAGTAAAAATTTGGACAATGTCTTATGATTGCTCCAATTTTTCATGAAAATCTAACACCCTATATTACATAAAACACAGACAAAAAAAAAGAAAAAAAATATTATTTATTGTGAATCTTACTCAAATCGTAAATAGTACGAGATCCAATAAGTTTACCTTTTTCTTTAAAATCAAAAACAACATTATTAAAATCACCATCAGGTATCAGATCATTATATAATGTAAATGAATAACCATATTGTCCTTTACCTATAGGTGGGAACTTATGAGTTAATGCCTCAAAAATAACAGTATCACCCTGTTTGAAATATAAATCAACAACAACATCATCAACAAGTTTATTGGAATTAATCTCAAAATCAATGTCATAATAAGGTGGATTACCATGGCTACTATTATGAGATGAATAGGAATAATCTAATATTTCAATAGTAGCTGGGTTCTGATAGTAGTAGGTTATTAAGCACCCACTAACTATAATCACTATTAAAGCTATAATAACACCTAAAAGATTCTTATTAACCATAATTATGCCTCCAAAAAAATATTTAATATATATTATACTCCCTCATTAGCATCATTGGGAGTTATTTTATTATTTTTTACCTATTTCTATTAAAACATGGTGCTTCTTAACATAATATGGATCCAAGTATCCATACCTATAATCCTTTAAAACCATTAGCTCCTGGAATAATCTTTGCAAACCATCCCCATCAATTCCACCACTAATCCAAACCTTATCACCATGATTAAGAGTATTATTTATCCTTTCAAATTTATCCCTTTTAAAAACACTCATATCATGACGGCTTGAATAAACTCTGTAATAAGGGGGCTCCCAATAGCTATCTAAAGACGAAATCAATGTATTATCATCTGAATGATGTTTAAATAACTCTCTCCAGCCTGTAACTGTTAAATCCGTATCTATAATTAAGTCGTTAGAACCTATTAATTTATAATCATCCTTCATTAATTGAGTTAATTTATTATTTTCACCCAATATGTGAAAACCATAATAAGATGAAATCAATCCGCCAACAACAAATAAAATAAACAATGATAAAAATATTGATTTATTTTTAAGATGATATGTTTTACCAATTATCATGCTTACTGAGAGCCAAAACAAAGCAATTCCTATAACAAGATAACGAACATGAAGAATCGGTTTTCCTATTATATTGGATGCTAACATCCCAGTGAATACTTCAAATAGGATAATCAAGGCACCATAAGTTAAAAAATTAACTTTGAGAAGCCTATTTCTAACAATTTCAACTGAATACTTTCCTTTAAATAAATAATGAATACTAACTAAAATGAGAACTATCAAAAGTGAGGATAAAAATGGCAAATCCAAGCCTTCTGGAGACCCCAATAAAGTCCAAGTAGTTTCACCAATTTTTGTAGCACTTAAAAAATATATAATTGAATTGAATAAAGTCTCAGCATTGAATTCACCAATCCAAAAACTATTACTAACATAGTGTGTTTGTTGAATTAAAGTTGGTATCCATGGAAGAAAAGATACAACAGAAATAATTCCAGATAAAATCAATCTTTTAATTTTTTTAATATCATTATTTAAAGTTAAATATGTAAATAATACAAAATAAACTCCAAGAATAGCTACACTACAATAATATTGAGTGTATGCCCCACAGACTGTGAAAAATATTAATAAAAGATAATATTTATATGAATTTTTATTTGATGTATCTGTGATTGTTATCTTATATGCCATATAAAAAGATAGGGTTGTAAATAACATACCCCAAGGATACATTCTAATATCTCCAGAGTAAAAAATCATTTGGGGCATTGATATAAGTGAAAAACTAAATAAGCCCGCTGATAACCATCCAATATCTCTTCTAAGATAGAAATAGGAAAAAACCATTAATAATAAAAAAGGTATAGCTGAAGAAATTTCACCAAGATAAATGCTATCAAATGGTAAATGCAGTATCTCCTGTCCAAAGTAGACAAATGCTTTAACTATGAAATAATGAAGTGGTGGATGAACATCCATTGCAGTTAATTTAATAATATTAGGAAGCGTATCCTTAATAAGAGTTAAAGTGAAAATTTCATCATATCGCAAATAGCTTTCAAAGTAGCTCACTATTAAACTGGAAAATAATATGATGAAACTGGAAATAAATAAGATAATGCTCACATATTTTTCAGTTAAATACTTCTCCAACCAATTTTTTATATCTAAATACAAAGATCACCCTCCACTTTGTTGGACATTTAAAATCTTAAAACTTGTACGATAAATTGATTCTGCTACACTTTCACCATTTGGCTTATTAAAAAATGTAATCTGAACACTATCAGGTAATACACCATCAGCACCTGGTTTATATCCTATTTGGTCACTTGCCCAATTATGTACATTACTCATTATATTTTCATCGTACCATGAAATATTATTTTCAGCTAATATATTCATATATTTATCATAATAAGTGGTTTTCATTTTTAAATAATCCAATGGAACTAAATTCAATACATCACAAGAAACACTATAAGAATTCCGTAAGCCATAGGTATCATTCATGATTTCAATTTTAGAAACATCTAACATTCCTTTTTTCTCTACAATATTACCTTTCACGGCACCATAAGCACAAGCAAGTATAAAAATCATGATAATTATATACCATAAAGCTTTTAATTTCTTATCCATAAACACCAATCCTCTTTTCCCAAACATTATCAACTTCTCAAATTAGTTCAAGATTTAATTAGAAGTTGGACACTAAAATTTAGTCTGAACTTCAATCGTTTAATTCATATCAGAACTCATAAACTTTAAAAATTCGATTTAATATTTCATTAGTTTTTTATATCAACAACGACTAATATCAGCAACTCTGATATCAGAAATGATGATACATGGTTTTCATATGGGTTACTCTATCTCATTAATATCCCCTAAAATTTGACAAAATGTACTTGTTTGGACAGACTCGATAAGATTTATAAATTATGAAACTCCCATATTAACCTAATGTTGTGATAGCATATAAATGTGCCGATTATTCACACCTTCCATTGTGGTTTTAATTGGTATTTAGGGACTTTTCACATGTTATAATGGTATAAAGTGATAATTATGAATAATACAATTAATCTTATCAGCAACAAATGTAGGTGATGTTAAAAAGCATGGTGATAAATTAAATGAATATTGATCAAATAGTAGATTGGGAAATTTTCCGCTCAATACTAATGCAAGTTTACAAAAATAAGACACGGAAAGGTGGAAGACCTGAAATCGATGTTATAGTCCATGTTTAAAGCCTTAATAATCCAAAAAATGCATGGTTTATACTGATACCTGAATTGAGATAAGAAGTCTCATGTGAGTAGAGTATCCTAAACGAAATGTTCCTTAGATGGCCCATTATACCTGATAAAGCTACAATAATGGTTACTTTAGAGAAAGGTTAACAAAATCTGGAGTTATGGAAGCTATGGTCTTCATTCAATGAATATGATAGTATAATTATGGGTTAGAGTCTGGAAGGGAGTATGAGTCAGGATGCATACTTACCTAACAAGATCCAGGTCATTAAAAAAAACTCACTGAGAGGGTTAGAAGCGAAAACAACTCGTAGTAAAGATGGTACTTGGGCTAAAAAATGTGTTAAAAGTTTTTTTGGATACAAGACACATACATTAGTTGTATAATAAGCATGGATTAATCCAAAACGGAATTAACCGCTGCTTCCCCACACGATAACAAAATAGATCTATGCACCAATGAACATTCAGGTTATTTACAAGGATAAAGGTTATTGTGGTGTGAAACCTATGAGGACATGATGGCTCTTCAAAAGAAGCCTAAAGGTGGGGAGTTAAGTATCAGATGAGAAAAATGAGAATATAAAAGAATTTCCAGTAAGAGAGACTCCAAGCAAAGACCCTATGCAGTGATTAAAACTGTGTTTAAATCTGGTCATACACGATTAACAACCACCCAAGAAACCAGTATAGATAATTTAATAAAGATGCACAGCCAAACTTTTTAAAAAAAGTTTGATCAAAAAAATAATGAGAAACTATTTTTAATCAATTTTTATTTCGAGTGAAACGAGAAATTTAGGGAAAATCGAAGATTTTCCCGTTTTTAAAAAATTGAATGCACAGCATTTAACTTAATTCAATTACCAAGATTACTAAAGGAAATTTGTTCTGCTTAGCGATAGCTATGAAAAAAATTGGGGAAAATCCCTAAAAATAGTGATGAAATTAGCCTTAAAAAGACAAAATATGCGAATTTTTCAATGAAAAAATGAAAATAATAACAAAACCTCATATCAATATATGTTTAAATTAAGTTTATAGAAGCTCTCTTTAGATTATACCTTCAGGAATTATCTAACTCTGAATAATGTTTAATTGAAAATATTAAAAATAAACATTTTCATATCTGTTATCCATAGTAAATTTATTTTTTCTATTTTTATCATTTGAACAAAATTCAAAGGTTTAACAATAAGTTCAATATTTTCTCCTAATTTTCTTATTAAAAACTTCTTTGGTGATTAAATAGTTTGATGTCCTTTTTCCAAAGGCTTTGGTTCTATTTTTCTTAATGGCATCAAAAAGATCATCAATAGATTCAATATCTACTTTGGTATAACAATCACCAATTGAATCAAGAAAATGTGAATCACTTGAACCAAATTCAGGAATATTATTTTTTTTTGCTAACTTTTTTGATTTTGTATTAGAAAAACCTAAAATAAATCTGGCATTTAACACTTCAATTCCATCAAATTCAATAGTTTTATAATTGATTTTAGTTAACAATCCGTTTCTATAAATTGAGTAAGGATGTGGAATTATTGCAACACCACCTAAATCATGAATTTTGTCTATTGTTTCTTCTGGTGAAAGATTAGTAGATATTAATTCTTCAATTCCAAAACCTATAATATGGCCTTTATTGGAACTAATTTCAATTGATGGTATAACATCTATTCCTTCAATACTTTTAGACATTTCAATAGCTATTTTTGAGCCTTTGTTGGTGTTATGGTCACTAATAGCTATTATATCTAATCCAACTTTTTTGGCTTGTTTTAAAATATCTTTTGGTTTACTTTGTGAATCTTTTGAATAGATACTATGAATATGAGGGTCTAATTTCATCATTTTTATCGGATTTTATTCTTTTTAAAATATTATTACTTAAATTATGATTTTTTAGCATAAATAGTTTATATCTTTCTATTTTTTTTCTTGAAAGTAAACTATATTAAAAATATCTGAGCTATTAAAATTAGGGATTAGTTTAAATTAATTTAATTCTAATCTTTAATTAAAAAGTCTTTTCAGATGTTTTAGATAATATTATGATAAATAAAGTATATTGGGGAGGATATTAAAAATGATCATGGAAAAAATGGTGGGCATGATAAAATGGAGATAACAGATGAGAAAATATTTAAAATTGCATTGTTCACAGCTCTTATTGGAATTGTTGGAATATTAATTTTTGCTGGTAGTGTTGAGTCAAAGGAACTCAAGATAAAGGAGATTGGTAAATCTATGATTGGTGAGAAAATAGCTATCACTGGTGTTTTAGAGTCTGTAAAATCTTCGTCTTCAGGTAAAAACTATTTTTTATCTGTTAATGATGGAACTGGAAGAATTAATGTGGTTGTTTTCGAGTCTTCATTTATAAAATTTCAAAATAATGGTATAGATGTTAATAATTATGTTGGAGAGAAAGTTAAGGTTTTTGGTAGTGTAAGCGAATATAATTCTGCAATAGAGTTAATTTTAGATGGTTCGAATTCTATTAAAATAATATCATAAAATTATATATTAATATCTTTATAAATAAAATATAATAGTAATATTAAAATATAATATTTATATTGTAAGTTTTATTAATAAATATATTAAATTGTTTAATTGAATTGTATGTTTTTATACGATGTTTAAGATGAAATATAAATAAATTTATTGTTGTTAGGTTATTTTATTTGTAATGGTGAAATGATGAGTAAAAGAAGATTGTTTGGAACTTTTGGTGTTAGAAGAGTAGCTAATGAGATTTTAGATCCAGAATTCGCATCTTTGTTAGCTGCAAGTTATGGGTCATTGGTCGGTGGAAGAATAGCTGTTGGTGGAGATACAAGAACATCCACTCCTATGATAAAACATGCAATAGTGGCGGGATTATTATCTTCGGGTTGTGAAGTTGTTGATCTTGGAATTTTACCGACACCAACTGTTCAATATGCAGTTCGTAAATATTATGATGGTGGAATAATTATTACAGCTTCCCATAATCCTCCAAAATATAATGGTATTAAGTTTGTTGATAAATTGGGAATTGGAATTGATAGAGATATGGACTTAGCTGTTGAAGAATTATATTTTAATAAAAATCCAAAAAGAGTAAGTTGGGACAATATAAAATCTGCATACAACGAAGATAAAATAGTGGATGAATACATAAATGAAGTTATTAAGCGAGTTGATGCTGATGCAATTAAGGAAGCTAAATTGAAAGTAGTTGTTGATTGTGGGTCAGGTGCAGGATGTTTTACAGCACCCTACTTATTTGAAAAGCTTGGATGTGAATTAATAACTTTGAATGCTCAACCAGATGGCTCTTTTCCAGGAAGAAATCCAGAACCAATTGAACCAAATCTTCAAGATTTAATAAAAATGGTTAAGGAACTTGGAGCCGATGTTGGAATTGCTCATGACGGTGATGCAGATAGAACAATATTTATTGATGAAAATGGATACTTTGTGCCTGGAGATAAGACATTTGCCTTAGTTGAAAAACAGATGTTAAAAGACAACAATGGTGGTTTAATCGTCACAACTGTAGCAACATCTACAGCTATTTATGATATAGCTGAGGAACATGATGGTAAGGTAATAGCTACAGCCGTTGGTGATCTTCTTGTAGCGAGAAAACTTCATCAAGAAAATGGACTCTTTGGAGGAGAAGAAAATGGAGGATTAATCTTTCCAGACTTTGTGTATGGAAGAGATGCAGCACTTTCAGCATCTAAGGTTTTAGAGATAATGGCTAAAGAGAAAAAACCACTTTCTGAACTAATAAATGAACTCCCTAATTATTTCAATGAAAAGATGAAGATTGAATGTCCAGATGATATGAAAGAAGAGGTTTTAAAGAGAATATCTGATGATGTTTCTACATTAGGCTTTAAGGTAGATACTACGGATGGAGTTAAGATTTTTAAAGAAGAAGGATGGGTTATTATAAGACCTTCTGGAACAGAACCAATTTTCAGATGTTTTGCTGAATCAAAATCCCAAGATTCTGCTAAGGAAATGGCTAAATGGGGAATTTCATTAATTGAAAAATATAAATAATGAAATTTAATTGGAAATAGTTTTAATACTTTATAAAATGAAATTAATTCTTCATAAATAATTTTTTATGAAACTTATGTAATGTATGATGGAGGTTAAATAATGCTAATTGTTTTTGCTACAGCAGTTCTGAAAAATGGAAAAAATTATGAGTTTATTGATGCTTCAAAAGATTTAATAGAAAATACACGAATAGAAAAAGGGTGTATTAGTTATAATTTATATAATGATTGTGAAGCCCATGAAACTTTCGTTTTTGTGGAAAAATGGAATGATGAACAAGCTTTAGAGAAGCATATGGAAACAACACACTTTAAAAATTTTGTAAAAAAGGCTTCATCACTATTTGCTAAAGATTTAGATGTGGTTAAATATTTTACAAAAGAATAATTCTATTTTCTATTTTTTTATTATTATCAACTTTTAAAAAGAATGTATTTAAATATAAATTTTCTAATATTCATGATTTTCCTTTTAAACATTAAATAGTTTTTTTTATTCTTTGTTTTTAAAAATATCACTTAAATATGACTTATTTTATCAATAAATAATTTAAAATTAATTATATCTGAAAATATAATATTTAATTAAATAAAACTTAAAATAAAATAATATTATATTTATCTAAAAAGTCCATTATTTAAAGAAATCATGTCAAGGTTTATAGTTAGATTTTAAATATTGGTGTGATAGATATAGTACCTGTGATAATGTTTTTATAAAATGAGCAGTATGAATTTTCATGAGCAACTCCAAACTTTTTTACAGTCTCCAAAGAGATGTAATAGTGTAATTGAAAAATAGTTCTATAATGTACTAATTTGAGGTATGAGAATCATATAGAAAATTATATAATGAAGCTTATTATATACTTGAACATACTACAAAATATTCAAGTATAACTCGCAATGTTTTTTACTGCAGACACTAATATTTTGAACATTAATGTAGTATATTGAATGCAAAAAAGGGTGGAGTTTTAAGATAAAATATTTTCGTGTTTTTAATATACAGAAAAATAAAAAACTCTAACAAAACTTTACATTCCCATCAAATTAAAGAGGTATTGAAATGAAAGGATTAGCAATGAAAAAAATCGGCGAAATTGGATGGGTAGAAAAGGACAAACCCAAGGCAGGTCCGTTAGATGCAATAGTTAAACCATTAGCAATTGCACCATGCACATCAGATGTACACACTGTTTGGGAAGGAGCTATTGGTGAAAGAAAAGATTTAATATTAGGCCATGAGGCTGTTGGTATTGTTGATGAAGTAGGTTCAATGGTGAAAAATATTAAACCTGGGGACAAAGTTATTGTTCCAGCTATTACTCCAGATTGGGGGTCTGATGCTGCTCAAAGAGGGTTTTCATCACAAACAGGAGTTCCATTAGGAGGATGGAAATTTTCAAATGATAAAGACGGTGTTTTTGGTGAATATTTCCATGTGAATGAAGCAGATTTCAATCTCGCAATATTACCCGATACAATGACTCCTGAAGTTGGTTGTATGCTTACAGATATGATATCCACTGGATTCATGGGAGCTGAAAATGCCAAAATACCATTAGGAGGTTCTGTTGCGGTTTTAGGTATTGGTGCAGTAGGTTTATCAGCTATTGCTGGAGCGAAAATTCAGGGTGCTGGAAGAATATTTGCAGTAGGGACAAGACCAGTATCAGTTAAAGTTGCTAAAAAATATGGAGCAACAGATATAATATCTTATAAAGATGGAAGTACTCCAGAACAAATAATGGAAGCAACTGATGGAGAAGGTGTTGATGCAGTAATTGTAGCAGGTGGAGGACCAGATATACTGATTGATGCTGTAAATTCAGCAAGAGCAGGTTCTGTAATTTCAAATATAAACTACTTTGGTCAAGGAGATACTTTGCCTATTCCAAGAGTTGGATGGGGTTTTGGCATGGCTGATAAAAACTTTGCTACAGGATTATGCCCAGGTGGAAGAACAAGAATGGAATGTTTAGCTGATCTTGTAACTTATGGAAGAGTAGATCCTGATTTATTAATCACTCATAGATTTAAAGGTTTAGATAGTATAGAAGAAGGATTATTATTAATGAAAGATAAGCCAAAAGACTTAATCAAACCAATCATATCTATAGAGTATTAATAAAAAGATTCTTGTATTATAGAGATAGGTTAATACAAACTTATTTCTATTTTTTTTATTTAAACATTTAATAATCCAGGTTCTAAAAAGATTCGAGGATTTAAGATTATTAAGGTTTAAAGTCTAAGTGTAGTGATAAAATAATTCAGGCTGTGCGACAATTCTTTTTTCATTTTTTTTTTTGAGGGAAAGGTAAAACTATTTTTTTTAGAAAAAATTTCTGTGTTTTTTCAGTCCAAACATTTTTTGACTTTTTTTTTTGGTTTTAAAATTTAAACTTTTGTCGTTCTCTTTTTTTTCAAAAATTTTGGGT
>JAISTD010000235.1 GCA_031272765.1 Candidatus Methanovirga australis
TATTTTCATGATATTAATTGATATCCTTTCTCCTATTTAAATATTATGTTCATATAACTTTTTTGGATTTATTTCTCAGTCGGCATTAACATGCCACCCACTGAATTTTTTACAGTGTCTAAAAAAAGAACATTATTTAACTACAACTATTCCTCATCTACAAATATACCTTATTTAACTATAATTCCCCATCCACTTTAACGAAGACATTGTTTGAGATTTCTGGTGTTAATTTTGTAGTATGTCCATTTACTTCAATCTGACTTGTGTTTTTTCTACCAATCTTATTTATAACATGTATTTTAGAACCAATAGCTATTCCTAAACTTATAAGCTTAGGAAGTATAGATGAATCCCCACGAATAAAAGCTACTTTACCTTTATCTTCATCTAATAATTGGGAAATAGGAACTAAATTATGGTCTCTAAAACCAATTTCACTAATTTCTTCATTACTTTGACATTCTTCACAGTTGGTAAAATCAAAATCACAGGCAGGGATTATTTTATCATCAGGGCAAATATCAGGATGTTCTAATATTAAACACATTGCTCTTTCAGCCTCATCAGAGAGACTGTGTTCCATTTTACATGCTTCTTCATGGATATTTTTATCAGTTATATTTAAAACATTTAATAGGAACTTTTCAAGAATTCTATGTTTTCTTGTTATTTTCCTTGCAATTTTTAAGCCTTTATCTGTTAAAATAGCTCCTTTATATGGTTCATAATCAATATAACCATTTGAAGATAACTTTTTAAGCATTCCTGTAACACTACCTGGAGCTATTCCTAAAACTTTTGAGATTTTAGTTGTAGAAACATATTTATTTTTATTTCCATAGCGATATAAAACTTCTAAATATTCTTCAATGTTTGAACTTAATTTATCCATTAATTCACCTGTTAACTCAAATTGTGTTTTATTTTTATTTAAGTTTACAATGTTTTACCAATTTTTATAGGCTATTAAAAAATTATTCTTAAAACTATTGTTGTTCTTAAAATTATTTAAATTATAATTTCAAGATCTACTAAATCTTTTTAAAAATTTAATTAATATATACTGTTAGTAAAATAGGTAAAATATTATATATAACACAATCTTAATATACATTTATTCATAATATTATAAAAGTATTATAATATTTAATTAATCATTTATTATAGATAATATATTATTATTCAAATATTTGATTTTTTATAGTTATAAATATTCCCATTGATTAGAACAATTTTATGAATAATATAAATAATTGTCATACTTTCTATTTGCAAACTATAGAGAGTTTCTATTAACCTACCAAAAATAGCATACTGTTATGAATTAAAATTTTATAAGTTATAACTGAACAAAACTCATTAATAATATATTAAAGTTGAAATAAAATATATTACTCCGTGAAATTAAGTTTTAAATTTTATAATTAAAGAAAATTAAAATTTTCTATTGAATTATATTGATCAAATAATAGTATTGGGAGTTATTTCGCCCAATACTGTCACGATCATATAAAAATAAGACAAAAAAAGGATGGAAAACCTGAAATCGATGTTATAATAGAGGTTGTAAACTTTTGTGGAGTTTTTTCTTATATTGCTTCATTTCCCATGAATAAAGCTAAAATTACTCTAAATAAGCCATTATCTGTCCTAAATTTTCTTTTAATTTCTGGATTTCCTATTTTTACTATAAATAGTTGTTCCTGCTTGATATTGATGTTCTGGGTATGAACTTATCAATCAGTGAACTCATGTAAAACTTATCAAAGTTTAGGAATTATCTTTTTCGTTAAAATTTTTATTATTACATGATGGTAATCTTTCTGATTTTTCTAATAGTCTTTCATATACTATTTAAACACTCATATTTCATCAGTAAAGTTCTGAACAATATTATTAATACTCAGTCAAAATATTCTCTACAATTACTGAAAATCTTCGATTACTGAAAATCCTTTGGATTTTCATAATTACAAAAATTGCAAAGCAATTTTTGGTAATTTTCATAATTTACAAAAATCTTTGATTTTTGGTAATTGACATTTTAGTTTATCTCATCCATCTTATAGTTTTCTTCAAAATGATTTTTTTTTACTTCTCTTCTAAACAGTCTTTCATAAAACATGAAAATATACAATCTTTGATTGTATTTAATCCCCAATTCTTTTGCGACAGTTTTTATATTGTTTCAAACCATCCATCTTGTTAAACTATATTTATCTTTTTTCCATCAATATAATATTTCTTCTTTCCATGACATAATATCCAGATAACTGGTTTATAATTTGCGAATTATTCTTTTTCCCCCAATTTTTTAACTTTTATTTTGAATCCTATTTTGAGAAAATATTTTTAATTAGACTGATGTGAAATCTTGAGATTTAAGAATATTATGAACAATACTTCAAGCTATTTTTTCTAAAATGAACCACCCACCTATTTTTTCTTTGTTTCTCTAAATTTTTATCAAGAAACAGTTTTAAAAAAGCTTTTATTTCTTTTTAACATTTCCTAAATCAATAGTAGTATTTTTTTTACCGCATATTCTAACATTTTATACCTTTGTAAGCCGATTTTAATTTCTTCATCCATCATCCCAATCCCTGGATTTATATTGTCTAAAGTCCTTGTTTTGTATGTTTTAATCTTCTACAGTCAGGACAAATAGGAGTTAATACTCCATATTGACCATTATCAAGAATAGATAATTTATGATTGATATATTTCCTTTTTATCCTGAGCAATAGCATATCTTTCATGCTGTCTTTTTAAAATCGGCTTCGCCTTCTGTAAAAATCAGAAAATTTAAGTATGAACAGAACCTTATATTATTCACAAGAGCATTTTTGCTTATTATTGTCATGTTTAACTATCTGATATTCATATTATTTAAATTTTACTATTTTATTCTGCTTATTTTTTCGATAAGTAGGGTTTCAAGTGTATTTTTACAATATTGATTTTTTTGATCGGTATTTTAGCAAAATAAAAGATTTTCAACGATTTTTGTTTTTTTTTCAAAAATCAAAAAAAACTCCACACTTGTTTACAGTCTCGTTTAAAAGTACGAAAAACTAAACAAATATAAAATTTATCTAAGTTCTCTATTTTCATAGATCAAACTAAGAAATTTTTATTATATTACTTGATTTTTCGATTTCTGACAAATTATGAGTAATGATTATTATTGTTTTGTTATTTTGGATTTTTTTAAGAACATTATTCATGATTTTCCTTGTATCTTCGTCAATGGATTTCATTGCTTCATCCAATAATAAAATTGGGTTTTTATTTATTAATGCTCTTGCTAAAGCCACTTTTTGCCTTTCCCCACTGGATAATAATTGTCCTAATTCACCAACATCGTAATCATAGCCATTTTCATTATTTTTAATAAAAGTATCCAATTCAACTAAGTTACAAACTTCCTCAACATCACTTTTTTCAGCATTCAAATTACCTACAACAATGTTTTCGTATATTGAACCTTTAAATAAGTACGGATTAGAGAATACAATTGATATATGATTGAATAAGTTTCTTTGATCTATGTTGCTTATGTTTTGTCCATCTATTGTTATCTTTCCTTTATCTGGTGTTAGTATTCCGCAGATTAACTGCATTATTGTACTTTTGCCTGTGCCGTTATCTCCAACAAGATAATTTAAACCTTTATAAAATTGCTTATTAAAGTCTTTTAGGATTATTTTCTCACCATAAGCAAAATCAACATCTTCAAATGTTATTGTCCCATTTTTAAAGTTTAATTTTTCACTTCCTGACTTTTCAATTTCCATATCTATTATATCTTTTATTCTATCAATTGCTGGTGTAGAAGATTTATACAAATTCCAGAACGATGAAAATTGGGAAATCGGTGCGAAAAACATTGAAATGTAGGATAAAAATGCTGTGAATGTTCCGACACTTAATGTTCCTTTGAGAACCATATCTCCACCAAAAATTATGAATAATACTGTTGGAACAGCGACAACAAAGCTATTAAATGAAGCATTAGCAGATGAAATCCTTGTAAAACCCATTGAAGTAGAATAATACTCATCATTAACTTTCTTAAACTTATCATTAGCCCAAGTATTCAAATTGAAAACTTTAATCATTGGAAAAATAGATATTAACTCTTTTAAAATAGAGGTGATCTTTGCCTGAATCATTAAAAACTTAGTCTGATTCTTTTCAATTTTCTTACCAAAATATAAATTCAAAACCACAAATAATAAACCTGGGCTAATAGTTATTAAAGTTAAGTAAATATTAAAATGTAACATTATAACAAAGGGTAAGACAATTGTTATTATACTTGTGAATATATGTGGAATAACACTTGATGAAATACCAACCGCTAACTGCACATTACCCATAACTCTTGTAATTAAATCCCCAGTGTCATTGCTCTGATAATTCTTCATTGAAGAAGATAGAATTAATGAAAATAAATACTGAGAAACTTCCCTATATAAACTATTATTCATTCTACCCATCAAATAACTGTTTAAGTAAGATGTAACAGCTGAGATAGAAAATATAATTAGCATTCCTAAAATAACAGAGCTCAAAAGATGAGATTCTTTGTTAATGAATATATTATCAATAAGTATTTGGAAGAATAAAGGATTAACAAAAGTGAATGAATAAGATATAATACTCAACAATAAAATAGCCATAAAAGTTAACAAATGTTTGCGAACAAAACGATTGAAGAAAAAAACTAAATTATTTTTAAAAATCATTATTTAACTCTCTCTCTCTGTAGTTTAAGACAAAATTTTTTACACTTTAAAAACTTTAGTTTTTGAAGTTAGAGAATTTTTGGTTTCGAACTGAGCGAAAAATTTAGGAAACGAAGTTTCCGTTATTCTCTGCAATTCAAAATTTTTTTATTTTGAATCTATAAAAACGAAGTTTATCTTCAATTTTTCTATAAAATACTTATATTTTTTATAAATTTATTCAATGATCTTTTTTTTTAATTATAATATAATCATATATACTATTTTCAAAAAATAAAAGTCAAAATACAATAAATTAAAATTTAATTAAATAATATTAACAATTTAATTACTAAAAAATATGTCAGGAACTATAATATCAATCAAAAATAAACAAAAATCATGATTATCATGAAAATTTAGTATATAGTGTTGAAAATTTATTTTTAGAAGAATTTATTCTTTATTATTTAAAATATCATTTAAACATGACTTATTTCATTATTAAATAATTATAAAATTCATTATACCAATAAACACACTATTTAGTTAAATAAAACTTAAAATAAAACAATGTTATATTTATTTAAAAAATCCATTACTTACAAAAATTATGTCAAGGACCATGTTACATATTTATAAATTTAATTCTCAAATTAGTTCAATTAATCTTTCTGTTTACTAAAATATTGTATTAACAAAACATTATTTTCATTATCATTGTACTTAACAGTACTCGCATCACCATTACTGGAATTACTCACAAAATGCCACTTAGAATCCAACTTAACACCAAAACTCGAACCCACACTATCATTATCAACATGAGCCATACTTTGCCAAGAAACAAAAGTCCCAACAAACAATCCTAAATTAATCAACGAAAATACAAACACAAACCAAATATACTTACTCCCCATAAAAATC
>JAISTD010000041.1 GCA_031272765.1 Candidatus Methanovirga australis
TCTAATTTAGATTCATCCTCAATCATAATTTGAGGGTCTATACTACCCCAACCAACAGAGGAATTAAACAAGCGAACATTACCCCCTAAAATTTGAATACTACCTTTACAAGAATTAAAAACACAGTTCTGGCATACTAATGAACGAGATTTTTGAACTTGGACGGGATAATGTCCTTTATCAAATGTAATATCAGATAGTACTAAAGAACCTCCACCAGTGATGATGAAATTTGGTGATGATTCTCCTTCACTATTTTTAATGAGAAGATTATTACCATTAATCTTCAAATCCTTATTAATCTTAATGGGACCTTTAAAAAAGATTGTTCTATTAGCTGGTAAATCAATAATACCATTTTGATTGGACACAATCAAATCATTTAACTTGTCATAAGTAAAATCATCAGTAGCAGAAACAATACCAAATGATACAATAAGCCCCACCACTACAAATAAAGTCATGAACATACTTATTAATCTATTTTTAAACTTCATATTTATCACATACACCTTCATTTTATTTTTTTATTTATATAATAGCTAAAAGTCAGAGTATCGCTCAGAGTATTGCTTGATTATAATAAATCATCGAATATATCATATTTTTCAAGTATTAAATAAAAGAGTAAAAAGAAATAAAATTAAGTGAATATCCCAATAGTTGTCAAACTTAAACAATACAAACATCCTAAACTTTAAAATATTTATAATGTTAATATTTTATTTATTATAAGAAATTTAGGGTTTAAAAGAAATTTGGGAACTTTAAATCATTAATAAGCAAACAAATAGCTTGACATCACTGGTTATATCCACAATAATATTATGTCTAATACTGTACTGCCATAAAATATCTATAAAACTATGGGAAATGTACCATATTATGCTTTTCTTGACCTGTATTCACATCTATCCAACTAACAGCACAACGTGGATCACCACCACAAGCAACCCAACCCCAAAAGTTCAAATATACATCTGTTAATGTGCTATTATACAAGCATCGACCATCATAATGAGAAGTATATGGATCAGCCCATATTTCAACATATTTAGCACCGGCATCTTTTGCTGGTCCATAATCAACACTAAAATCGCAAGCACGACTATCACCTGGATAATGGTTATACTGACTAGGCAATTCTTTGTGATTATAATCGTAAAAAGTTATACTGTATGTAATTCGATAATTAGATATTAGATCAAAATACAACTGTCCTGGTTTTGGAGGGGTATAACCGTCACCAGCACTCACAAAATTCATACTACTAATAGCTATTAAAGAAACAATAGCTATTGCCATCAAATTTTTAATATTCATATAACATAACACCTTCATTTTATTTTTTTATTTGTATAATAGCTAAAAGTCAGAGTATCGCTTGACTAAATAAATCATCGATTTTCTTAGTCTTACATAAATTTGTATTAGATCCTTAGAAACAATCTTGAAATATGAAACATTTAAATATTAGTTTCAACAATACAAAATTGTTTAATAAAAATCAACATAAATTCAGATTGGAGTATCTTGATACTAATAATAAAATATAATGTTTTTTCGTTTCAATCAGCAAACATTACTATTTTTACTTAAGAGATCATATATGCTCCATATCACTTATGGAATATTATTCCATGACTTTTAACTAAAATAACACTTAAATTCATATACTAACTTTTTTTTATCTAAAAATTATGTAAGTCATAATAATTTTATTCAGACAAATTTAAACAAACATAACTTTAAATCTTACCATGACTAATAAATCATGACTTTTTTTTTATAAATCTATCGAGATAATCTCATAGATTATAATATCTCAATCTAAAAAACCCACAAAGATTAAATACTTGGATTTTTTTCCATTGAGAACCTCAATATTTATAACAACTTCAAGTCATTCTAATTAAAAATGAAAAATTAAACAATAGTTCTTTTGAACATGTTTAAGATCATTTTTAATCGAAAAAACCTGAGAACATTAAGTTTTTTGAGATTTCACACAATTTTTTTATACATAACTAATAAAATTGTAAAAATAGTTATGTACAACTAAATATTGTAACATACTCATATATAAAGGTTTTGCTCGATTCCATACTAATATATATCTCAAAAGTAATATTTATATCAAATACCATATACAGCAATATCATTCATCATTTACATTAAACTCTCAAAGATGAATATATTATCCCTGATTAAGATTGAATATAATTTCTTGAATTCTTTTAACAACCTTTAAAAATTAGCATCCATATTAAAAACACATTCAAAAATGCACTTATAATCAAACAATTTCATAAAAAGGATAATATCTTTCAAAATATAACTTATCCTTTGATAATTTAAGAAATTTATCAATTCTATCCTTAAATAGCTAATAACCAGTGAATAATTTATTAAAAATTAGAATAATGGTTTTAAAGATATAATATTTTATTTTTCAAGAAATAAATAAAAAAATTAAAAATAAAAAACTAATAATATTAATCATTTCAATATCTTATTCAATTGAAGTTTCGTTCCTTTATTTTTGTAATGATTAAATAACTTCAATCCCCATTCAATGCCTTTAATTGATTGATCTAAAAGAAGATTGGAATCATCATAATATCCATCCTTAAAAAATAAATTCAATAAAGAAAGATTAGGTGAGTTTGTTAAAAATATCTCCAAATCTAAATTAACATTCCAAAACTCTATCCTATTCTTGTCAAGTAAAGTTTTGATCTCATTTGGATAATCCTTAAATATCAGATTGAATATTTCTTCATTTGAGATAATTTTTAAATTACCATTATTTTTAATAGTAAATTTAAAGATATTATTTAAATGTATTTTTGAAAAAATTGGTAGTATTATATTTAAATCCTCGGATGATTTAATTAGTTTTAGATATTCTCTAACTGGCTTTTTTAAATTCTTGTTTGTTGATTGAATGTATTTTCCATCTTTTAAAAAATACATCTGATTTAAAAGTTCATAAGGTATTTGTTTAAGGTTATGAATCGTCCAAAAATCATTTTTTTTAAATATATATGTATTTTCAATTAATTTTATAAATATTGCAGCTATTATGATGCCTTTTGAAGTTAAATAAAATATTTTGTTTGATCTTTTAATTAATCCCATAATTTCAAGCTCTCTCACAGAATTTAAAATATATGGGGCAGATTTTTTAATTTTATTTTTTAAGGTTTCAACATTGTTTAAATCATTTCTATACAGATATAAATGAAGTATTACTTTTGAGCGTGATTCTGAAGAAATTATGTTTCTAAGTTCATTAAAATTAGAAAAATCAAAATATTCTTCTTTTAATCCCTCTAAGTCTAAATCATCACATTTTTCATTATTATTAATTATTTCAATCATATTATCCTCCTATTAAATATCAATTAATTAATATTTTATCGATGAAAGCCAGATTAAATACATATAGTTTTTAGATCCTAAAAAGGTATATTCTAAATATTTATCAACTATTGAATTAAGAAAATCCATATAATTTATTAAATAATTCATTCCCCCATTTAATCGCATTTTCATTTGTAGAAAATAAAATTCTATTTTGATCAAAGCTATTATCATTTTTAAAAAGCCCCAAATAAATGAAATCATTAGAACCAATTAAAAATAAATTTTTAGGATCTTTAAATCTTTTTAAATTTAAATTTTTATTCTTTAAGTCTCTATCCACAATTTTATTTTTCATCAAGTCTTTAAAACTGGAATATATATCATCAGACAATAATAAACGAATATTAACATTATTAGTTACTAATTCTTGAAAAACAATTGGATAATCAGGATGTATAAAAGTAAATACGCAGTAAACATCACTTGAATTTAAAATGGACTCAATTATAGTATTATGTACTTTATACACATCGATTAATGATGATTTTATTATGTCAGAGTTGTTTAAAGCCACTATATCTTTCAAAAAATCCTCATCTATTTCTTCAAAATTATGATCATTGAAAAAGTCAGAAAATTTATTTACCATACTTATGGACTTGTTAAATTCTATAAGTTCTTTAAAAAAAATTTTAGTTAAATTATTAAGAACATATCCATTATAGTCTGATTGAAGAAAACTTTTTTCTTCAAGATGTTTAATATTAATCGAAATTGCACTGTAAGGTAAATTTGTTTCTTTATGAATACTTTTAATTGGTTTAATATTATTAGCTATTGAATTCACTATTTCTAAGCGAATTTGAGAGTTTGTTAAGAATTTTAAATCTTTTCTAACAAACTCAAACTTATCAAATATTATAGAGCTTTTATTTTTGCCCAAATCAAGTTGATCTAACAGTTCTACATCTTCATCGTAATATTTAAGGATATTAGGTTTATTTAAAGTTTTTATATCTTTAGATTTAATATTGACACTTCCATGATTAATTAATAGTTTAAAAGAATAATCAAACAATAATTCAAATATTATAAAAAATTATAAGTATAATAAAAAATTATTTATTAAATATCATTTAGTAATACTATCTTTATTACTTATTATTTAAATGTTATGATTTTAAAGATAAAATATATTTAAAATTTAATATTTAGAATAAATATATAATGAAATTTAAACCAAACGGCTTTAAAAAATTAAAAACGATCTGATTCATCAATTTTTCTTCATTTACATAGTTTCATTATCTAAAACATTTTAAATATCTAATAATTAACCTTTAAATTAATAATAAAAGTTAATACAAAGAATCAACAAAAATTATATAAATAATAACAGACATAACATAAACCATGAGTAAAAGTACCAACAATATTCTAAACAACATTGATATGGAAGATATTCTTGATGTTATGGGATGCCGTACTCGAAGAGAAATAATAACTCTCTTAAGAGAAGAGCCACGGTTTGTTAGTGAAATTTCAAAAGAGTTAGAAATAGGTCAGAAAGCTATTATAGAACATTTAAAAGCAATGGAAGGTATGGGAATTTTGGAATCTTCATTTAAGAAAGTTATGAGAGGTAGACCTCGTAAATACTATGATCTACCTAATGATTTCAGTGTAAACATAACTATAACAAAGAACACTTTAAAAATTGATGTTACAGAGGATTTATTGAATTTAAAGCAATTGCCTTCTGGTGATGAATGGTCAAAATTATTGGATTTAGAAAAAAGAATTGATAATGGACATTGGGAGGCTATTGAAGATCTAAAAAGTCAGATTAGGCTTTATAATAATCTTAAGCAACGAGCAGAATATATTTTAGAAAGAGTTCAAAAAGAAAAAAGTTTAGATAATTTTAAAAACAACTTAAACAGTAGGTAGTAAGTATGAAAGAAAAAGTATTTTATGGAAAAGGAATGAAATCTATTAAAGATGAATACCCAGATATTTATGATGCCATTGTAGATTTAAATGAATCCGTTTATTCAGGAAAAGTTTTGGATTATAAAACTCAGAAATTAATAGCTGTAGCTATTACAGCATCAAATTCTGATAGAAGAGCAGTTAAAAAACAGATAATAAGTGCTGTTTCTGAATTTAATATCAATAAAGACGAAGTAATGGATGTACTTCGTGTTGTTTTATTAACTTCTGGAATGCCACCATTTATTAAAGCAGTTAATGTTCTTAATGAAGTTTTCAGCGAATGATATCAGTATTATGAAAGAAATAAAGATAGAAGAATTGTGTAAAGTCTTAAACATCACAATCGAAGAATTTAATGATTACTGTTCAAATAGACAGGAAATGCTTGTAAGAGAATTTAGAAAGTGGAAAAGAAACAAATAAATATTAGTACTAAATATACTATTTTGTGGAAAAGAAACTAACATAACCTACTTTTAGTATGGAGATCCATTTTTTACAATTTTCTCCTTAATTTCTTTATGAGTCTTTTGAAAGTGTGTGATGTTACGGATACTTTCAAGAATTTCATTGGTTGTAATATCTACTGGACAATTCAAGGTACATAGACCACAAAGAGTACATTTATAAAGACCAGAGTCAACACCCATATTTTTAATAAATCTACTCATAGCAACACCTCGACCACCTAAATAGCTATTAAATCCGAATTCATTGGCGATGACTTTATAAACTGGACAAGTCACCAAACAACTACCACAACCAATACAATAGAGAGCTTCCTTAATACTTTCCATAGCTTCAGATCTTCCATTATCCAAAAATATAACAACAACTTTTTCAGCACCATACATATTTTTTAATAGCTTTTTCTCAATATCTGCTGTTTTAGAAGGTCCAGATATTACATTAATGTAAGAAGTTATTTTTGAACCCGTTGCATAAACAGTTTCTAACTTAACTATTGAAATAGCATCTTCAACGGTTTCAATAAGCTTATCAATACCAACTACAATTATATGGGTTTTCATTTGAGAAATTAAAGAAATATTGCCTTCATTGTGAATGAGAACAATAGACCCATCTTGACTTGCCACTGCATTAGCACCACTTAAACCAATATTGGACTTAGATATTCGCTCTAAAACATCTTTTCTGACTACTTTCATTATTTGACGTGGATCTGCTTTAATATTAACATCTAATGCTAAGTTAACAATATTTGCTATGTGTTCTACATTTAAGTGTGAAGCAGGTCCAGTAGGATGTGTTGGTTCATTATCGTCTTCTTTAAGTTGAAGTATACGGTCTCCAAGATCGGTTTCAACAATATCTATATTTTTTGATTTAAGAAAATCAGAAATAGCTATTTCTCTAAGAGTGTTGGATTTAGATTTTGCCACTACATTTTCATTTTCTTCTTTAATTATGGTGTAGATTATATTCTTTGCTTGTTTATCATTCTCAGCAAAGAAAAAATCTATATCATTTTCTTTTAAGGATTTTTTAGCTTCTTCAAGAAGTTTAGAATTATTCTCAATTGCTTTTTCTCTAATAGCTTTAACTTTTTCCCTAAGTTTTTTAATTCGAGGATCCTTTATTAAGTTTTTTCTTTTTTCAAGTAAAGTTTTAAAAGATCTGTTCATAATCTTAATTTCATCAGAATCCATTAATTCCCTTCCCAATTTTTTTCTTTCTTGTTTATACAATTCAAAATAAATTCAGAAATATCTAAAACTTCTATTGAGGAATTTTCACCTAAATTTAGTTTACAAAAAGGACAAGATGTGAGGATTAATTCAGCTCCAGTATCTTCAGCCTCTTTCACTCGATTAATAGCTATTTTTTTAGATATTTCAGGATAAGCAGATTTAACTCCTCCACCAGAACCACAACATATTGAGTTCTCCCTAATATTTTCCATTTCTTTTAAATTAGCAAAATTTCTAATAATCTCTCTTGGAGCATCGTATTCTCCAGAGTGTCTTCCTAAATGGCACGGATCGTGATAAGTGACTGTTATATTATCTTTAAACTCACCTTCATTGATCAAATCCCTTAACAACTGGCTTATATGAACAACATCTAAATCAGCCAGAAAATATTCATTATAATCTTCTTTAAGTGTTTTATAACAGCCTGCACAACTTGTTAAAATCTTTTCATTTTTAAATTCATCTAAATTCTTTTTCATTACATTTTTAGCATCTTCTTCAAAGCCTGTTCTTAAAAGAAATGACCCACAACATCCTTCATTATCTAATGTGTGATAATCAATATCCATTATATTCAATAGTTTTTCCACAGAGTCAGGAATGTTTCTTAGTTTTTCTCGTCCAGTGCAACCTTTAAAATATAACATTATAACAACTTGTTATTTCTCTAATATAGATATTATGTTTAAAGGAGTATATTACTTTTAAAGTAGTTTTACATCAATAGTATTGTTTATCATATTGATGTTTAGTTTAAGTATTTCAAAGTATTTCTAATACACTCATAATATTATTTTAATTAGTTATATATACAATATTTATTTTAAACTTTTACTTTTTTTATTGAAATAATATTTTAAATAATTAAATAATAAAATTAGATAATAATTAAATAATTAATAATTAAATATATTTAATTAAATAATTAATATTGAATAAATCTAAATATTGAATATTATTAAAAATGAAGATCTTGAAATGGAATATATAAATAATCAATGTACTAAGGTGAATAAATATGGAATTAATGAAAAAATTATCCCTTGCTCCAGGGATTTCTGGATTTGAAGGAGAGATTAAAAATATTATTAGAGACGAACTTAACGATCATGTTGATAATATTGAAGAAGATTTATTAGGTAACATAATAACTGTTAAAAAAGGAAAATCTTCAACCAAAGTAATGTTAGCAGCGCATATGGATGAAATTGGACTTATGGTAAGATATATTGATGAGAAAGGTTTTATACTCTTTACCAAAATTGGTGGAATTAGTGACCAAATGTTAATGAATCAAACTGTAATAATTCACGGAACAAAAGGAGATATTGTTGGTGTTATCGGTTCTAAACCTCCTCATGTAATGAAACCAGAAGAAAGAAAAAAAATCATTGATTATGAGAAAATGTTTATAGATATTGGAGCATTTTCAAAGGAAGAAGCTAAAGAAATGGTGTCAGTCGGTGACCCAATAACATTTAAAGCTGATTTTGAAGAGTTCCCAAACGATTTAATTATGGGAAAAGCCTTGGACAATAGAATTGGCTGTTATGTGATGATAGAAACTTTAAAAAGAATAAATACTAATGCAACAGTCTATGGTGTTGGAACCGTTCAAGAAGAGGTTGGTTTAAAAGGGGCTAAGACATCTGCATTTAAAATAAACCCTGATTTGGCTTTTGCTCTTGATGTAACCATATCTGGAGACCATCCAGGAATTGAAAAAAAGGATGCTCCTGTGGTGATTGGAAAAGGTCCAGCTATTGTTTTAGTGGATGCCAGTGGAAGAGGAATAATAGTCACTGCAAAAATAAAAAAGATTTTAACAGAAGCTGGAGAAAGAGGAAAAATCGATTATCAGTTAGAAGTTAGTGATGGTGGAACAACAGACGGAACAGCTATTCATTTAACAAAAGAGGGCATTCAAACTGGAGTTCTTTCTGTTCCTACAAGATATATTCATACAACTGTTAGTGTTGCAAGTATGAAAGATATTGAGAAAACAATAGATTTATTGGTAGAAGCCATTAATAATATAGAATAATACTTATGCTAATGTGTTATATATTGAAACAAACAAAAAACATGTGCATGAACACTGAAAAATATTGTCTAAAAAATGATGAAAAATTTCTTTTTCCTTGTTTTTGTGTTTAAATGTTTAATATTGTTTGTTTTCTTTGTTACTACCTAAAACTTTTATGTTTACTTTTATTTATTATATTATTTATTATTATTCCTTCTTTTATGCAAACGTTTGAAAATGTTTGCATAGTTTTCTTGTTTTTGTGCGAAAAGTATTACTTTTCATGTTTTTTTTTTGGGATAATAGAGGAGATAATTAAATAATATGATTTACAATATATTATATAATAGTAAAAATTGTATGATTGGAGCTTATATTTTTGGAGTATAGTATTGAAGAAATGGTGGGCATACTTAAAATGATTAAAGAGTCCCCTGAATTGATTAGGATAAGTGAAACCGAACATTTTTATTGGTCGAACGAAAACATAAATATTGTAGTTATGAATTAATATATAAACTTATTAAAGAACATGTTGAAGTTAATATTGAGAATCCCACAGATAATAAATTTAAAGTAAGATATTTGCATCCAGACACGAATAAATATTATGTTTGTATTGTACTTTTTATTAATGATCTGAATTCTATCAGAATAATAACTACACATCCTGAAAGGAGGAATAGATAATATGGTCGATAGT
The DNA here is from genome assembly GCA_031272765.1 of Candidatus Methanovirga australis. Classification (GTDB taxonomy): domain Archaea; phylum Methanobacteriota; class Methanobacteria; order Methanobacteriales; family Methanobacteriaceae; genus Methanovirga; species Methanovirga australis. Next base: position 9,809 of record JAISTD010000041.1, read on the forward strand.
TAAATTAGATATTGATTATGAATATGATGCTTTAGCTGATGCTTTGTCAATATACATGGCTAATGTTGATGAGTATGAGGAAGCAATTGAATTAAATAAAAACAGTTACCTGCATTTTGATGATGATTTTAAGCCTGTTGAATTAGAAATACTTGATGCTACAAAGGTTTTAAATATCGATAAATTAGGGCTTAAAAGAATTAAGGACATTGCTTTGAAGATACTTATCTCAGATGATAAAATTCATGTTAACTGCGAAATTCTCATTCCTTCTCGCAACAATCAGAAGTTAAGAAGTGCGAATTCTGTTGTTGATAATAATATTAAAGCCCCTCCTTTAAATTTAGAGTTATCAACAGCTAAAAAAAAGAGAGGGTAGTGTAATTTATATGATGATGAAATTTAATAAAGAGAAAATGAAGGAAATGACCAATTACATTATTAATGAATGAGAGCATAAAAACAATTTTGGGAAAACAATATTATACAAATTATTATATTTCTCAGATTTTGACTACTTTGAACTAAATGAAAAATCAATAACAAATGAAACATATGAAAAACATCCTTATGGACAGTTCCCTCTCACTTTGATGAAGTTAAACAAGAACTAATTAATGAAAAAAAATCATCGAAACAGAACCCCATATTTTCCCAGGATCTAAACACACACAATTCAAATATAAAATATTAACTTCACCAGTCATAAATTTACTAAACAATGCTGAATTAGAAAGAATAAACGAAACAATCACTTTATTATCTGATAAGACAGCAGGAGAAATTAGTGATTACTCTCATGATGATATTCCATGGAGAGCAACAGAGGATAATGAAAATATAGATTATTATTATGTGTTTTATCGAAATTCTCCCTATTCTATGAGGACATTGAATGTTTGAGTATGAATTTGATTACCCTCCTGCTTTCATTAAAGAATGTGATAAAGTTGTTAAAAACTGCCCATCCTTTAAAGAAGATTTAAATATAGAATTAGCTATAACTCATTATATTAGCATAATATTGTAGATAGGCTATCTTATAGACAATAATATTTATTATTAATACATAATTATATATTAATAGTTATTTTTTCAATTGTAATAACTCTAAGTATGAAGTTCTTTCAAAACCAGAACTTATATTTAATTTATTGAAAATTTCATAAATTTGGGCTATAGACTCTTGATAATTTAAATCATCTTCTAAGTCAACTTCTATTTCTATGTATGGATCTAATCCTTCTACATCATCCAAACTTATTATAAACTCATCAAATTTATAAATCTCTCTTGTTTTTTTAACAAACCCTCCTTTATAGAAACCTAACCTCTCAAAAATCTTCAAGATCTTATCTCCATCTTCAACAGCTATCTCAATTTCTTCTCTTGTTTTAGAAATTTCGTCGATTTTAGGTCCTTTATATGTAATAACAGTACTGTTACCATTTTTTTTAGTAATTTTTCTTATTCTGAAAGCTTTATCATTTTTAGCAAATTCAATATCATATCGTTCTAAATAAATGTCTTCTTGAATTTCTTCACTGATTTTATCTATTTTAAGTTCTTTTAATCTTTTTTTAATGCTTTCAAATTCTTTTACTTTTGATTTAACTTCTACTTCAATCAATTTATCACTTCCTTGACTTGTTCCCATAATCTTTGAAATAGCTTTACTTTTAGAGTAACCTTGTCTTAAAATTCTTAATCTTTAGAATAATCTTATTTTTGGAATAGTCTTATCTTTAAATAATTTAATCTTTAAAATATATTATTAATTGATTATCAATTGAGCATATTTTCATAATTCATATTCATAATTCATATTTATATATTAAAGTATTAATATATGAAAATATAATATACTTACCATATTATAAAAAATAAATTAATAATCTTATACGAAAGTATTATATATATGAATGTAGAAATTTATTATAACTATTTATACAATTATTTTAATAACATATTTAAGCTTATTTTAATAGATTATACAACCTTTTTTTATTGATAAAATGATTATAATCAGTATTATAAACTCATATAATCTTTAATTAATACCTTGATTAGTAATTAACTATTAAATATTTAATTTTAATAAATTTAAGTTTTAAATAGGTTTATTATATTAATACAAATTTTATTTAATTAAGTAGTTTATTATTAAATTAAGTAGTTTCATTATTATATATTAATATTTATAACAGTTAAAAATAATTATGATGTTACTAATATAACAATTCTTTTAACTTACTTTTTTTTAAATATTTAGTTGCGAGGTTTTAAATTGACTAAAAGTAATATTCAAATTGAAAATATTGTTTCTTCTGCCAACTTCGGGAAAGATATGACATCCAAAACCGTGATAGACAAAAAAGGGGAAGAAAAAGAAGTTAAAATAAATTTAGATGAGGTTTCTAAAAATCTTGAAGGTGTGACTTTTAATAGTGCGCAATTTCCAGGATTAGTTTTTAAGTTACCCAAACCTAAAACAGCCCATTTAATTTTCAGCTCTGGAAAATTGGTATGCACTGGTGCTAAATCTATAAAAGATTCTAAAATAGCTATTAATAAAACTGTGGATTTAATGAGGGTTATGGACAAAGATATCCCTGCAGAATTTGATATAAAAATACAGAATATTGTTGCTTCTGCTAACTTAGGTGTGACATTAAATTTAGAAATAATCGCTTTAGAAGTAGAGAATACAGAGTATGAACCTGAACAATTCCCAGGTTTAGTTTTTAGACTCACTGATCCTAAAGTTGTTTTATTATTATTTGGCTCAGGTAAGGTTGTTTGTACTGGGGCTAAAACCTTTGATGATGCTAAAATAGGTGTAAAAAAAGCACAAGTAGAGCTTAGGCGACTAAAATTAATATAATTTGGTGATATGTTTGATTAAACTTGTAATATTTGATTTAGATAATGTTATTATTGATGGTGAAGCCATAGATGAAATAGGAAAATTAGTTAATGTTCAAGATGAAATTGTAGAAATTACTGAAAAGGCCATGAATGGTGATTTAGACTTTGAAACTTCTATAAAAGAAAGAGTCAAACTTCTAACTGGAGCATCTGTAGAAGATATCAAAAAGCTTGCTGAAGATATGAAACTTATGAAAGGAGCTGAAGAAACAATAAAGAATTTAAAGAGTGAAGGATATTTAATAGCTATTATCAGTGGTAGTTTTAATTTAATAGCAAATAATTTAAAAGAAAAACTCAATGTTGATTTTTTATTCACAAATACTTTAGCTGAAGATGATGGCAAACTGACTGGTGAAGTTACAGGACCATTAGTAAAAGATAGTAAAGCAGATGTTTTAAAAAATCTTATAAATAAAAATAATATCTTGTTAGAAGAATGTGTAGCTATTGGTGATGGAGCAAATGACATATCTATGCTTGAAGCAAGTGGATTAAGTATAGCTTTTAATGCAAAACCACCAGTTAAAGAAATAGCCGATATTGTTGTTGAAGACAAAGATTTGACCAAAGTTTTAGAAATCATAAAGTCAAAAGCCCTTGAAGATAAAGAAAAGGCAGAGGAAGAGTCTGAAGAAAAACTGGAAGAAGAATCTAAAGAGAATGTTATTGAAGAAAAATCTGTTAATGTATCTAAACTTTCTGATGATGGATCTGAAAAAAAGACCAATGACGAAAAATCTGCTAATAATGAAAATGGCGAAAAAGATGCTAAATCCAAGAAAAAATCCAAAAAGAAAAGGAAAAAGCTTCCTAAAACAGATTTTGTCCCAGCAAATGGCTTTTTAGAAGTTATGGATCAGAAAAATGAGCACGAACGTCTAATACTTGAAATAGCTGATGCAAGAGATGAATTTAATAGAATATCTAAAGAGCAAAGATTACTTAGAGATAAACTTAATGATAGTTTAAAGGAAAATCTTAAATTAGCTTCAGAATTTAAAGCTAAGCGAAACAAAATAAATGAAGAAGTTGAAAAATACAAACAACTTCGTAACAAAACAAATAATGAGATTAAAAAGCTTGAATTCTCTTCTGGTAAGAAAGACATGTTAAATATCGAAAAAGAGATAGAAAAAATAGATAAAATCATTGAAACCAATGTTTTAGATATTAAAAAAGAAAATCAACTTGTCAATAAAGCCAATGATTTAAGAAAGCAAGTCAATGAATTTAAAGAAGATGCAAAAATTAAAGCAGTTGCTGATAAACTTAAAGAAGAATCTGAAGAATATCATGCTAAGGTTGTGGAGTTATCTGAAAACGCTCAAGAATTTCATGATAAAATGGTTGATTGTTTCAAAAAAACCAATGAAATTAGAAGTAAAGCAGATGAATCACATGAATCTTTCATTAAATCAAGGCATGATGCTTCATCCAAACACGAAGATTTTAAAAATGTTTTAAGCGAAATTCATGTTATTAACAGCAAACTAAACAGTTTCCGTGGAAAGAGAAAAAGCATTAACAAGGAATCAGATGTTAAACAGGCAAAAGAAGAAAAAGAAAAAGCTGAAAATATATTTGAAAGATTTAAAAAAGGTAAAAAACTTACTACTGATGAACTTTTACTCCTACAAAGACATAATATCAGTTAATATTTAAGTAACCTTTTATAAAATTTTAATCATGCATAAACTTACGATAGAGTTATAATAGAGTTTCTATAATGGTGTTAATATTAAATAAAATCTGTATCCACTCAATTCAACGATTATACGAGTATATTAAATGAAAAACGAAGATAATAAAAAGAAAGAAAATCATACAGAAATTTGTTATCTCTGTAATCAAAAATTTGACATTAATAAAGATGATTGTAGTCATTATCATTATGACAAATATCCAATTTGTGCCAATTGTAGTGAAGCTTATGGATTTTTTAATATATGACATTTAATTTTTAATATATGATAAAAAATTAATTAATTATTTATTTTTATTTATTATATATTCGCAAAATATAATGTGGTGTAAATGGAAGAAGTAATTATTTGCGAAAAACCAAGTTCATCAGAGAAAATAGCTAAAGCTTTATCATCTAAAGCAAAAAAGAGAAAATACAGCAAAAAAGTGAACTACTGGGAAATTGAAGAAAACGATAAAAAAATAACTATCCTAACGGCTGTTGGACACCTTTACTCATTAACCCCTAAAAATCCCAGAGAGAAAGTTTTATTTGATTTAAAATGGGTTCCTTTGTACGATACTGATAAAAACAAAAATTATGTCAAAGACTATATTAAAGCTATTGAAAAATTTTCAAAAGGTGCAGATAGATATATTCATGCCTGCGATTATGATATTGAAGGTACTTTAATTGGATTTAATGCTCTCAAATATGCTTGTGGTGGTGATGCTCTTAATAAAGTTCATCGTATGAAATTTTCTACCTTAACAAAGAAAGATATTGAAGAAAGCTACGAAAATATGATAGAGTTAGATATTAACCAAGTTAACAGTGGAATAGCAAGGCATGTTTTAGACTTTATATTTGGAGTTAACATCTCAAAAGCACTGATGCAGTCTGTTCGTAAAGTTAAATCAAGATATTTAACACTGTCTGCTGGAAGAGTTCAAACCCCTACTTTATCTATTTTGGTTGATAGGGAAAAGGAAATTCAAAAGTTCATTCCTGAGCCATACTGGTTAATAAGAGCTTTATTAGACCAAAATATTATAGCAGACTATTCTAAAGGAAAAATATTTGATAAAAAACGTGCAGAAGAGATATTTAATAATTCCAAGAAAGATAATATTGCTATTGTTACTAATGTGAAAAAAACAAAAGCAAAGAAGAGTCCACCTGTGCCATTTAACTTAGGAGGATTACAATCTGAAGCTTATAGTGCGTTTGGTTTTAGTCCCAAAAGAACACAAGTAGCTGCTCAAAAGCTTTATACCGAAGGATTTACTTCCTATCCTCGGACATCATCACAAAAACTTCCAGAAGCATTGGATTTGCCGAATATACTTAAACAACTTTCTAAAAATGAAGAATATAAAAAACACACCTCTAAACTACCTGAAAAATTAAAGCCTAATGAAGGTAAAAAAACTGATGCTGCTCACCCTGCAATTCATCCAACAGGTATTTTACCAACGAAATTAGATAAAGATGAACTTAAAATATACAATCTAATTGTTTACAGATTCATCAGCATTTTTGCAGAGAGTGCTGAAATAGAAAGTATGAAAACTAATTTAAACATTAGTGGTGAAGAGTTTACATTTAAAAGAAAAAAAACATCGTTTTTAGGCTGGTTAGAACATTATCCTTATTCTAAAATTGAAAATGATGAATTTCCAGATATTAAAAAAGGAGATGAAATTAAGATTAAGAAAATAAAATCTGAACAAAAAGAAACCAAACCTCCTGGAAGATATAATGAAGCTTCTCTTGTCAAAGAACTCGAAAAAAGAGAATTAGGAACCAAAGCAACACGGGCAGATATTATTGCTAAACTTTATGATAGAAAATATATCTCAGGTAAAAAAATTGAGGTTAATCAGCTTGGAGAGAACATAATTGACACACTTAAAGAGTATAGTTCAAATATAACCAGTGAAGAACTAACACGAACATTTGAAAAAGATTTAGATAAGATAATGAATGAAAAAGCCAGTAAAAATACAGTTATTGATAATGCAAAAAACGAAGTTCTCTCTATTCTAAAAGATATTGAGAAAAACGAAAAAGAAATTGGTAATGGACTTTATAATGCATATCAACAGAGCAGAATAGTTGGAAGGTGTAGTTGTGGAGGAGATTTAGTGATAAAATACTCTCCAAGAAATAAAAGCACATTTGTTGGTTGTTCTAACTTTCCAGATTGTAAAATAGCTTATCCTTTACCTCGTGGAGCTAATGTCTTAAAATCTAAATGTGAAAAATGTGATCTACCTATGATTTCTTATGGAAGACCAGTTAAAAGATTTTGTTTAGATCCTAAGTGTGGAAAACCTAATGTAAGTCATATTCCTGAAGTCGTTGGTAAGTGCCCTGAATGTGGTGAAGAATTAATAAAGAGATCAGGAAGATATGGAGAATTCGTTGGTTGTTCAAGCTTTCCAAAATGCAAATTTACATCATCAATAGCTGATTTAGAAGCTAATAAATCAGAACCCAGCTCACAGCAAGAAAATTAATTAAAATGTATTCAAAAAGGAACATAAATACAGTACCAATGAATAAATACAGTACATATAAAAATAGTAAACAATAAAAAAAATACACTGCAGGCAATTGATATTAATAATTTAATTAATGAATTTTTTTTTATATAATGGGTCTTTCAACAATTTTCACGTGAAAAATAGATATAACAGTTCTTTAAATTGAAAATAGAGCAGCCAATTTTTTAAAAAATTTTAGTTGATAATCATCCTCTATTTTCTATAGTTGAAAATCTATTCATAATTAAAAAAATTTATCCTTTGTTCCTGAAAATATGAGCTAAAAATAATTTATATCCTTATTAAATAATTTAAAATTAATTATATCAAAAAATATTATTACATTAAATAAAATTTAAAATAAAATATTATTATATATAAAAAGTCAATTATTTAAAAAATTATTCAAAATCATAATACAAAATAGATTTTATCAATACATAAATTATAATATAAAATTTAAAGTGAATAACTTAAGACAATACAATAACTGAAACTAATATTAAAAACTAATAATTTAAAATTATGGGGCACATTTAATGAAAATTCTATTTTTAAACTTGCCATACAAATTCGAAATTAGTCGGTCAAGTAGATGGCCTGAAAAGACAAAGTCTGGAACTTTATATTATCCTTACTATTTATCCTATGTTGCTGGTGTATGCCAATCAAAGAATATTGAAACAAACTTAGTGGATTGCATAACAAAAAAATATAACCTTGAAGATACATTAAAAGAAATCTCAAACTATGATCCTAACTACATAGTATGTGAAACAACAACACCCACATGTATTGATGACTATCAAACATTAAACCAAATCAAGAAAAACTTTCCTAACATTCAAATAATAGTGGGTGGAACACATGCAACAGTTTTACCAGAAGATGTTTTAAGTAAATGTGAAGCTGTATCCTATGTAGCTCGAAAAGAATACGACTATACTATTCCTGAAATCTTATTTAATCAAGATATTTCCAAAGTTAAAGGTGTCTCATATAAAGATGATAAAGGAAACATTATTCACAATGATGATGCTCCCACCATAGAAAATTTAGATGAATTGCCAATGGTTTCTAAGGTCTATGAACAATTCCTAAATGTTGAAGATTATAGCTATGCATTTGCTCAAAAACCAATGGTTCAAATAGTCAGCGCAAGAGGATGTCCAAACCAATGTAATTTCTGTTCTTATCCATCAACAATGGGAAATAGATTATTTAGAGCAAGAAGCCCATCCAACTTTGTTGATGAAATTGAATATATCTGTAACAATATGAAAGAAATAAAGGAAATATTCATTGAAGATGATACATTTACAGTGGACAAAAAAAGGGTGGAAGATATTTGTGATGAAATAATCAAAAGAGGATTAAAACCTATATGGTCTTGTAACACAAGAGTAGATCTTCCATTCAGTACAATGAAAAAAATGAAGGAGGCTGGCTGTAGATTGTTGGTGGTGGGTTATGAATCTGGTTCTCAAAAAGTTTTAGATGAAACAAAAAAAGGAATAAGCTTGGAACAATCTCTTGAATTTGGCAAAAATACTAAAAAGTTGAAAATTAAGGTATTCGGTTGCTTTATGATTGGTTTAAAAAGTGACAACTTAGATACGATTAATGAAACCTATGAATTCGCGAAAAAAGTATATCCTGATATGTGTTTCTTCCAACAAGCTGTTCCATTTCCAGGAACTGAATTTTACAATTGGGTAAAAGATAATCATTATCTGATAACTGAAGATTACTCTGAATGGTTAAATAAAGATGGATATTTAGATTGTTTAGTCGACTATCCTTATGCAAACCATCACGAAATTGAGAAAATTCGGGATAATTTAATGAGTAAATACTATTTTTCATTCACATATATCTTTAAAACATTTTTAACTAATTTAGACTGGATTGAACTTAAAAGAGTTTTTAGAGGAGGATTTAACTACATCAAATTCAGACTCAAAAAGAAGCTTAAAATTTAATTTTTTCATTTAAGTAATAATAACTTCAATAAAAACAAGTTTAATAGAATTATGAGTTATATCCTGCAATAAATTAATTTTCATATCCTAAATATTTGATTCTAATTTTCATAAACATTACACAAACGAGCTTCAAACATCACTTACAGGAGTTTTTAAAATCACTTACAAAATTAGTATAATAATAGCTATTTTCAATGCTGAAAAGGATTTAAGACGATCCCTAAACTCGATCATTGGTCAAACTATGGATTTAGATGATATAGAAGTGATAATGATTAATGATGCTTCAACAGATGAAAGTGGAGATATTATTAATGCATACAGTGATAAATATGAAAACTTTATAGCTATCCATTTAAATGAAAATATGGGTGGTGCTTATGGTCCTCGCAATATTGGGCTTAAAAAAGCCACTGGAAAATATATAATGTTTTTAGACTCTGACGATAGCTATTTAAACAATACTTGTCAACTATTATATGATAAAATTGAAAACAACAATGTAGATATTGTCTTTGGAAGATATCTTCGAATTGACCAATACAGAAACTTAATTCAAAAATCTTATACTCCCTATCTTGATGAAATATATTTAGAATACGATGATGATATTCTTAATCCAAGCAATATGTCAGGGCTTATTAAGTTTTTTTGGAAGAATCTGTTGGTTAAGATGGTATACGGTAAGATAATAAATAAAAAATCTGAAGAAATTAAAATAAACTGTTTATTAAAAGATCCTACAATATTAAAGATACTACCTTCAATTTGGACAAAGATATTTAGAAAAGAATTAATAGAAAAGTATAGTATAGAGTTTCCACCCTTTATTTCAGGAGAAGATCTTAATTTTATAATGGAATATTACTTCAATACAAATGGGATTCTGTTACTTAATAATGATATAATCTGTAATCATTATGTAAGAGACGAAGCTGAAAATAAGTCAATTACAAAAAAAATAGGTTTTAAATTAGTTTATGATTCATTGAAAGCCTATTACGAATGTTCTAATTTATGTAACAAATATAATTTCAAGAAAACCTACATATTATTAAATCCTTTTTTATTAAATTGGATAATGATATTTTTAAGTTATGATGGAAACATTGAAGAGAACAAAATACTTTTGAATGAAGTTAAAACCATGAAAAAAGAATATAACTCTAATTTAATAGGATTTTTACTTTTAAATTCAATTATCTTACTAATAAATCTATCAAATATTAAAAAATATTTAATAAAATAAATATATGGATGGGATTTTACTATTTATTCTTGAATTTAATAAAATAAATTTAATATTCCTGATTAATTTATATTTTGATTGACACATTGAATTCTTTTACCATATTAAATTCCAAAATTTATTTAAAATAGTTGAATAGAGAAAATAGATAATTGAATAGAGAATAGATAAACAATTCACTATATTAAGTAAATAAAAAAACCTCCCATAGAAAAGCTATCATCGTCTGATGACTTTAGTTTATTTATTGTATTCCTGTTTAACTTAATTAATTCACTACTTTTCCGTCTAAGATGTTAATAATCCTATGGCTTGAATTGCAACATCGTGGTCGTGAGTCACAATAACTAAAGTAATATTTTCTTTTTCATGAAGATCCTTCAACAAATCAATAATTTTTTGAGAATTAATCGAATCTAAAGAACCAGTAGGCTCATCAGCAAGAATAATTGAAGGAGAATTAATAAGGGCTCGTGCAACAGCTATTCTCTGTCTTTCACCACCAGATAATTTCACAGGAGAAAAATCGGCTTTATCACCTAAACCAACACTTTCCAACAACATTAATGCCTTTTTCCTCATTTCAGATGATGAAACCTTGGATTCATAAGCAGGAAATTCAACATTCTCAACAGATGATAGCATTGGAAGAAGATTATCCAACTGAAAAACAAATCCAATGGTTTGTGAACGAA
>JAISTD010000049.1 GCA_031272765.1 Candidatus Methanovirga australis
TTCATAATTTATAAATACTTATCAAAATATTCGATTTTGGATAGGTTAATAGAAACTCTCTATAATATATTATATTACATACCATATAAAGTCATACAATTATTTTGTCTTGACACTAATACAAGTTTCATTTACAGCAGAAAGTAATGGACCTATCAAAAAAAATAATTATCTTTTTAGAGTAAAAGCATATGACAGTAATAATGCAGAAGTATCAGTTAGTGGAGGTAGAGCCATTCTTGACTCAGATTTCACTCAAGCTACTAATAAAACCTTTGATAAAATATTTGTACAAACAAATAGTCCTAAAACTATAAAAAAAATAGTTGTACAGTATGTAGAAGATCCATATAAAAAAGACAAAGTATTATTTGAAAAGAGTTTTGATGTTGAAATAGAAACTGGAGTTAGTGGTGTTTCTGCTAAACCATCAACAAGCACTAATAATATCAATACTGCTCCAAAAGGTTATATCAAAATAACTGCGAATGGTACTCATATGCTTACAAAAGATGAACCAGCTGCTAAAGATGGATTCTTCGCTTCAGTACAAGATAAAGACACACAAAAAATATATTACTTATATCAAGCAGATGTAATGAAATTAGGTGACTTCAGTAAACCATTCTATGCTAAAGTAACTGTAGGAACCGTTGGAATGAATTCACAAGCAAATATTATTGATGCTGTTGAAAAAATAGAATAAAAATAAAGGAGTGATGGAGATGAGTTTGTTACATTTTTTAGAAGATATGGGGATTTTTGAGACAGATAATCATGGAGGTAACTTTTTCCAAAGAAGGAATAAAAGAAAAGAAGATGAAAGATCTGCGATAAATCATCTAAATAAAGAAAGAGATGAACTATATGGTAAAAAAATATTTAAATTAAGTAATACCGTTCAATTGAGAGAGGGAGGAGTGTTAGCTTTACGAAATAATGAATTAATTTTCATTGAAAAAAATAGAATCAAAGATGTTAAAACAATATTCAATGAGGGGGTATTTGATGCCGTTGTAATTTGGGGTTTTAAGAAAACTGAGACTTGGGTTAAAATTTATTATGATGATGATGAAATGTTGGAGGTTGGTTTAGAATGGGATAGGAAGGATGTTCAAAATGCTTTAGATTATATAAAAAATGTTAAATATTATTTTGAAAAATAATAAAAATAAAAAAAATTAATAGGAGTTTTTGATAATATGAATTATGAAAATATATTAAATAAATTTATGAAAATAATTGGTTTATTTATAATAATTACAATATTAATAACACCATTACATGCATTTAATGGTTATGGATTAGATAAATATTCTACTCCTAAAAAAGATACACATCATCATATCACAAGTAGATTAAAAGAATTAGATACTTTTAGAGATGGTGATACAGGTTATGAATTTGATACTCTTTTAGCTTTTAATAGTATGAAATTATTAAATGATTATGTAATTAATGCGAATGCAGAGAGTCAATTAAATAATAATTATGAGTTTGGTTTGGATTCTTATTTCCGATACCTTAATGATAGTGAATTGGACAGGATGATTGATTTAGTAGAGTTTGAACGAAATTGTGATGATAACTATATTACTTATATAAAAACTTTATGTAATGATATTAAATCAGATTGTGAAGGAGATTTAACAATATGTATTGCTGTAGGTGGTTTAGCTGCGGGTATTGGTTTTATACTTGCTCTTTTCCCAGCCACATCAGTTTATGGTGGAGTTATAGCTGGTATCGGAGCTGGAATTGCTGCAGCTTGTGGTATTACTATGAATGAAGGTAAGAGGAAAATATCTGATATGTTTGATTCAATTAGTTTTGATAAGAATCTCCCTGCTACAAATACTTTGATGGGTTCTTTAGCTAAAAAGTTAGTACATGATAAAGAATTAAGGAAATCAAATAAAGGATTTGATTCTGATTCTGATAATTATACTTGGAAGGATTATAAAGGGGATTATTGGATTAATATTGTTAATAGTTTGGATGTTAAACCAAATATGATTTTAATTAACAATACTGTTAATAATACTGTTAATAATACTGTTAATAATAGCTCTGTTAATAATAGCTCTGTTAATCATACTATTAATAATAGCTTATCCAACAATACTGTTAATAATAGCTTATCCAACAATACTGTTAATAATATATTCATAAAAAATATATCAATAACTGATTATAATCCTAATTTCAATATTAGAAAACCAGACACAATAAAATCTTACACATTAAGTAATCAGTTCAAGAACGATATTACAGCTACAAAACCAGCTTATAACAAACCATATAAGAAATATAAATGGTATCAGTTTTGGAAACCTATAGCTAATGCTTTTTATAGTGTTTATTACGACGTTGTTTTGGTACCTGTGCAATATGCTAAGAATTTTGTTCCTGCAGGTGAGAACTTGATAAAAAATCTTTAATTTTTTAATTTTTTATTTTTTTTTCAAAAAATAGGAGGGGGAGATGAAAAAAATGTTTAAAAAAATCATGGGTATAGGTTTAATATTTGTGTTTTTGATTTCTTGTTTAAATAATGTTTTTGCTACAAATGACAATATCAATATACCAGATCCAACAAATTTAATAA
>JAISTD010000057.1 GCA_031272765.1 Candidatus Methanovirga australis
TTCATAATTTATAAATACTTATCAAAATATTCGATTTTGGATAGGTTAATAGAAACTCTCTATAATATATTATATTACATACCATATAAAGTCATACAATTATTTTGTCTTGACACTAAGGAGATCTGTATATGATGAAGTATAGTAGAATAGTTATTTTAATAGTGTTGTTTTTTAGTATAATATGTTTTGTTTCAAGTCGACCTGTATTTGATGTTGAGCATACAGTGAATACCACATTATTTTTTAATTTAACCGAGTTAGGTTATACTCAAGATACAATTGACTTGGTTAATAGAAGTGTTATGGATTGTTTTGAATATTGGGGTCGAAATGGTTATGCATTATTAGGCACTGGTCGAAATGTAACAAGTATATCTACTGGTGCTAAACTGGGAGATTCAATATTATTTTGTGAATCTCCATCAACTAATAGTAATTACACCATTTACAGTGCTACCAATAATAGTAATTTTGGTTATCGGAATGAAACCAGTTTCAGTAATAGTTGGCTTAATGTGATTTTTCCTTCAATGTTAGTTTACTTTAATGCTTCTACAATGAATAGTACTGATTGGACGATTTATATGACTTTTCATGAAGGTTATGTTTTTGATGTTTCTGGAAATGGTACTGGTACACTTATAAAAACAATTCTTAATGTTTCAGCTCCAGACATTAATCTTGGGGATACTACAAATGTTACTGCTACTTTAACTATGAATGATGGTACACCTGTAAATAATAAAACCATTAACTTGACTATTGAAGGTGTTGAGTATTTAGGTGTAACCGATGAGATGGGAGTGGTTGTGGTTCCTTACAATAATACCTCTCGAGTTGGGAAATATAATGTAACTGCAAATTTTGAAGATGATGATCACTATTATGGTAGTAATGCTTCCACTACTTTCAATGTGAATGGTGGGAATGATAATAATGGTACTAATGATGGTAGTCGATTGATAGCTGATGGTTTGCCTTTGACTGCTGTTCCTTTTATAGTAGTTTTGGTGCTTACTATTGTTGGTGGAGTTTATTATAGGAAAAGATAGATATATTTATTCAAGGAGTGTATATATCTTTCTAAAAAAAAAGAAGAAGAAATTAGCACGATAAATATGATAATAGGGATTTCTGACTGTTTTTCTAAATCATCTTCATTATTAATTCTTATTTTTATTATTGTTATTCATTATTCTCATTTTGTTTAATCTTTATACCATGTTTGGTTACAGCTTCTTTTTAAAAAGGTTTATAGAAAAATATCCAGAGGAATGCGAATAGAATAGCTAGAATAAAGATTAATGGGGCCATAACCTTACTAACAGCTACAATAGAACTAATTGTGGAAATAAGTTCGGTTGAATTGTTAGGTCCAAATGTATTGATTCCAATTATTCTTTTTGTTTTAATACTTGCTTTAACTTCTTCTAAGTCATCAACTGCTTTTTTACAACTTGATTTCACATGTTCAATAATTTCATCTTGCTTTGTTTGTCCAATTGGGTTATAGCCACTTGCGAGAGTATTGACACTATGAGTATCAGTTGTCATTACTTCCACTTCATCTAAGCCAAGATCTTTAACAGTTTCAATAATCTTCTCTCTAAAACCTCTTAACATATTATTAGAATCAAATAGTATGTATGCTGTTTTTTGATCCATAGTTTCAATTATCATAACTTTTAATCCGTCTTCACCAACACCATTACTTTTATCCAAATCATCCATTAAATCGTGATGACAGCCTAGACGAATACCTTTATTTTGTTTTGTTTTCTTAATTTCATCAACTGTGTCTAATAGCTGGAACATTTTAGGGTTTCCAGGTAATAATCTTCCACTTTCTTCATCAAAGGAGTTATGACAATCTACTATAACACTATTTTCAAGATTACATTTTGATTGGATTTTAATCATAAGGGCTAATCCAATACTTAACTCGATGTCATCACTACCATATGGTGCGAATGTTGATAATATTACTCCATTGTTTCCAAAGAATTGAATACCTATATTTGCTTTTTTATTTGAATATCTAATAAACTGACTACAATACGGAGAATATTCCATTTCTTCAATAGCATTTTTTACGGTTGTTTCGATTTTATCAATCTCTTTTGCAGATACAGGATTGAAATCATGAGTTGATGGACCATGAGCAACCATCGTAAAGGCATCGAATCGTTTAGATAATATTGAAGGCATATTAGCTCCACCAATGTCACCGATTGGACCTGGATGGACAAATGGACTTATAAAAATAGCTTTTATTTTATTATCTCTTTTAAAACTTAAGATGCCAACCAAGGTATCTACAGGTTCTCCTATTTCTTCAAATAACTTTTCAAGGGATTTTGAGCCTTCATTAATATGGGCTATAAATAAGCTTAATAGATCTAAAAGCCCAAGACCTAAGTTTTTCTTTAAAGGGGACTCAATAATTGTTATGAATGAAAAAATAGCAAGTAAAAATACTGTTCCTGCGACTATAACCTTTAAAAACAAGGTTAAAAATTTAAATTCTGGGGTTGTTCCAGTTTGATTGATAAATGTTAAGATTATCCACATGGATATTACGAATACTGGTTGTATACATGAGATAAATGCAGATTTAATCAAACCAATATTTGAAGTACTCCAAAGAACCAATATACTAAAGGCAAATATTAAAACACAACCAAATAAAATAGAATTTAAGACATAGTCACCATTGAATAGTATTGAAAAAATTGCTCCAAAAATTGTCACAATAGATAGAAATACCATTGAGATCATAGCTAAAAACATAGCGTGTTTAGTTCTTAGGTTTATTCCTTTCATAGAACTGACCCAGTGTTGAACAATGGTACCACTTATTATTGAGCTAATCCCTAAAACACCGAACCCATATGCTCCACCATAAAAAATCTTTTCTAAAATATTAATATCCAAGGTATCAATAATAAAATATTTTGGACTTATGAAAAAAATCAATACCCCAACTATAAAACTAATAAATATCATACTAAAAATAGATATTCCAGTTTTAGGAAGTGTTCTTATATATTTGGACAATCCAGCTACACTACTCATACTTGACATTAATTTACACCAACATATATATTTAAAACAATTTATTAATTATTTTCGATGTCTAATTTTTTATTCATTGGATTAATTGTCACATAATCAACTAATTATCCTTTAAATCGTTTGTATTTATCTTTTTTTATTAATTATACTCCTTTATTATTATGTATAATAATTAAATATATATCATAATAATATAAAAAAATTTTGATTATCTTTAAGAAATAACAATTTAATTATTATGTTCTATAGGCATGTATTAATGTTATAACATACCATGGTAATTAAATTATAATATATTTATTTCATTCAAAAACTTTTATTTATTCTATTATCTTATAAATGTATTTAATTTCTTTTTTTAAAATTTTAGTTTATATTCTTATATGAGCATCTTTGAATTCTTTTTTGATTATTTAATAATGTTAACATAATATTTAAAATATTAAATACATTAATTTTAAATAATATGATGTATTAAAAATATATTATCTAAACTGACAAAAAGAATACTATGGAGTCATACTCCATAGATGAATTTTTATAACTTGTCGATGAAGCCATATGTAAGGTGGAAATTCTTTGAATATGGAATTTGAAGATAGTTCTATTATTATTAAAAATTATTATTAATAAAAATTATTATAAAAATTATCATTATAAAAAATTTAATATTGTATGAATATAATATACCTAAATTTATAATTTTAGCATTAAATTTATAATTTTCATTTTTTAAATGTTAATTAAATTACATAATTTATTAATATTATTTAAAAAGTATTTATAATGTATTTTAAAAATTAAATAGTATTAAGTTGAATTTATAAACTAAAATATATGAGTAATAAAATTGTAAGTAAGCTTATAAACTAAAGTTTGATGGTTAATAAACTAAATTTAATAGTAATTTAAAATTAATTAAAATGATTTTAATAGTTTAAACTAATTTAAAAGACCATATTAAAGTTGTGATTAATTTAAGGTCGAATTTAAAATCTAATTAAAAGTATAGGAGATAAATATGATAGAAAATGGAGATTTTGTCAGAGTGGATCTTACAGGTAGGATTAAGGAAACTGGAGAAATTTTTGAAACAACTCACGAGGATGTTGCAAACGAGGCAGGAGTGTATGATGAAAATAAAGCTTATGTTCCCATGCCTGTTGTAATTGGTGGAGGTCATTTTTTAGATGCTATTGATCAAGCACTTGTTGGTATGAAAGATGGGGAGTCAAAACATGTTGAAATTCAGCCAAAAGATGGTTTTGGAGAAAGAAGTTCGCAAGCAATTAAAATGATTCCATTAAAAGAATTTAAAAAAGCGAATATAAATCCTGTTCCTGGTATGCCAATAACCATTGGATATAATGAAGGAAAAATTTTAACTGTTGATGGTGGAAGAATAAAGGTAGATTTTAACCATACCTTCGCTGGTAAAACCTTAGAGTATGATCTTCATATTGTGGAAGTTATTGATGATGATAAAGAAAAAGTAAAAAGTATGATTGAGTTACATTATCCTCAACAACCTAAGTTTGACTTAGAGAAAACAGAAGTTAACATAGATGGGAAAACTGTTATTATAAAGCTTGATAAGGTTGCAAACTATAATAATAATCAAACACAGTTTGCAATTACACAAGCTAAGATGAGAATATCTAAAGATATTTGGGTGAATATGGATATTGAGAAGGTAGAGTTTGTAGAATCATTTGAGAAGCCACCTGAAGAAGTCGTTTCTGAAGATGATAATGAAACTTCCACTTCAGAAATTCCATCATCAGAAGAAGTAGAATAATTGTGATAATAATTGATGTTTACTTAATATAATATTTTCCTTAATATTAATTTATTATTAACATCAACTTCTTAAAAAATTATTAATTCCTTATAATTATTATTTAATAAATAATGATAGTTTTTAAAATAATCTTAAATTAAATTTTCAATCATTGGTGAAAATAATGAAGGTTGGAGTACTTGGTGCAACAGGAATGGTAGGTCAAAGATTTATTGAAATTCTTGATAAACATCCAGATTTTGAGATTTCTGCATTAGTGGCTTCTTCAAAGTCAGCAGGTAAAAGATATGAGGATGCTACAACATGGTATCTTGAGAATTCTATGCCAGATTCTGTTAAGGATATTGTTGTAACTGAAACTGACCCTAATTTAATGGATAAGGATATTGAAATCCTTTTTTCTTCTCTTCCAACTGAGTTTGCGAAGGTTGTGGAACCAAAATTTGCTAAAAACTTTGTTGTGGCTTCTAATGCAAGTGCTATGCGTATGGTGGATGATATTCCTCTTATTATTCCTGAAGTAAATCCTGGGTTCTTAGATTTAATTGAAATTCAGCAGAAAAATAGAGGGTGGGATGGGTTCATTGTTACAAATCCTAATTGCTCTACAATTGCTTTAACTTTAACTTTAAAACCAATTTATGATAATTATAATATTAATGGAGCTTATGTTTCAACTATGCAAGCAGTTTCTGGTGCTGGCTATAATGGTGTTCCATCAATGGCTATTGTGGATAATTTAGTTCCTTTCATTGGTGGTGAGGAAGAAAAAATTGAGAGTGAGACTTTACATCTTCTTGGAACAATTGATGATGGTAAAGTTAAATCTGCTGATTTTAACTTAAGTGCATCTTGCAATAGAGTAGCTGTTTTAGATGGTCATACTGAATCTGTTTTTATTCAATTGGATAGTGATGAGGATATTTCTGATGTGAAAACTAAAATGTCTAATTTTAAGGGGTTACCGCAAGAACTTGATCTTTTTTCAGCTCCTGAAAATCCTGTTATTGTTAGTGATGAGGAAAATCGTCCTCAGCCTCGTATGGATAGAAATGCTGGAAATGGAATGAGTATTACTGTAGGAAGGATTAGAAAAGACAATACTTTTGATAATAGTTTTAAGTATACTCTAGTTGGACATAACACAATTCGTGGTGCTGCTGGTGCTTCAATTTTAAATGCAGAACTCATTGTTAAAAAACTACTTTAAAAGTTATTTAATTAATATTCACTAAAGTTATAATATAACTAAACTTATAATCAATAAACTTAAATAACTAACTAATAACTACTTAATAATCAATGAGTTTATAAATCATTAAAGTTTAATAATCATAATTTGAATAAATCATTATTTGATATAAGTGTACTCAAATCATTAAATTATCATTTGAATAGTCTCAATATTAATCTTTCGAAATAATCACAATTAGCTGTTATCTTAGGTGTGGTATATGGTATCTATATTAGAGGATAGGGATAAATTTGAAAAAATTGTTAAGTCCTATTTATTAGAAATTAATAATCTTAAATTAGATTTAAATAAAATTAAAAGTGAAAATAGCTTTTTAAAAGATGAAAAAAACATAGATACATTGAAAGATCTTATTAAAAATAAAGATGATGAAATTAACCGACTTAAAAATCTTTTAGATGAGTCAATTAGCATAATATCTGATAAACAGCCCATTATTAATGAAAGTAACCTTAAGAAAGATATTAACCAAATTGAGTCTGAAGAGTTGGAAAAGAATCATTCCAATTTGAATGAAACATTAACCACTGTTTTAGAAAAGGATAAATTAATAAATGAGTATTTAAATGAAATTGAGGATTATAAAGTTAAAGTTAATAATCTTGAGAATAATTCTTATTATGAGAAATTTTTGGATATTCAAAAAGAAGTAGAATCTAAAAATAAGATAATTGAAGAATTAAAAATGGACACTAATAATGAAAACATGATCGAATCTCTTAATAAGGAATTATATTCTAAAAATATTGAGATTGATAGTCTTTCTTCTGAAATTGATAAAAATAAAGAAATTATTAATCAATATGAGTTAGATATTGGTGATAATAAAGAAGTCATTGATAGGTACAAGAATGAGATTAATGATTATAAGTTTAAAATTAAGGAATATGATTATAAAATAAAAGATTATGGCTCTGATTTAAATAATAATAAAGAACTTAATCTTAAACTAAAAGAAACTCAAGCTTTGTTAAATATGAAAAACATTGAATTAGATGAAGTTAAAGATAAAGTAACAAGTCATGAAAATAAAATAAGTCTATTGAATAAAGAAATAAGCAGTTTAAATAACATTGTTTTAGGGAAAGAAAAGGAAATAGCTAATTTGGAGATGAATATTGGTATTACTAAAAACGAGTTGGAATTTTCTGAAAAAGAGATTGTATCTTTGAAAAATATTTCATCTGAAAAAGAAAACATGATTAAAACTTTACAAAATAGCTTAGATATTAAAAATAATAGTTTAAATGATTTAAAAATAGAATTAAGTAATAAAGAAGTTTTTATGAATGATTTAGAACTTAAAGTATCTGAAAATGAGACTTTACTTAAGGGTTTGCAAGAAAACATGAATTATAAACAGAAATTCAATGATTTGAGTAGGGAGTTAGATGAGCAAAATGCTAAGATCCAGAGGTTAGAACAGCTTAAAGTCCTAGTTAAGGACTTTGACATGAATTATAAAGAAGATAATGAACTTTAATAATATTTATTTAAGTTTTTAAATATCTCCAAATCTATATTCTCAAATAGTTAGACATGTATTTCAAGTGTAAAAATGTATTGGGCATATAATATAACAAGTTTAAAGCTAATAAATTAAAGGTAAAATTATGGATAAAATTGATGTGACTGGTTTTGGAGCTTTAAATTTAGATATTGTCTATCAAGTGAATGAAATAGCTAAATATGACGAAGAATCATATATTACATCTAAAAATATATGCTGTGGTGGTTCTGCTGCCAATACAATTGTCGGATTATCAAATTTTGGATTAAAAACAAGTTATATAGGTAAAATAGCTGCTGATGAAGAAGGTGAAATTTTAGAAATGAATTTAATTAAAGAAGGAGTTTATTTAAATAATCTAATTTACGGGGATGAAGGAAATTCAGGAAGAGTTATGGCTTTCGTTGATGATCAAGGTAATCGTGCATTATATGTTGATTCTGGAGTTAATGATGAAATAGATATTTCACAAATTAATATTCAAGAAGTTCTGAAAAGTAGAATAATTCATTATACATCATTCGTTGGAAGTTCCCTACAAGGGCAACTTGATTTAATAGACCACTTGCCTAAAAACATGCTTTTAAGTTTCGATCCTGGAATGATATATGTGAGAAAAGGTTTCTCTACAATTAAAAAAATTTTGGACAGGACAAATATCTTGCTTATTAATGAAACAGAACTGAAAATTCTCCTTAAATCGATTTTAAAGAGTAATAGCTTAAAAGACATGACGAAATATCTTCATAATGAAGGAATAGAAAATGTAATTGTTAAAAGAGGTGAAAAAGGTGTTTATGGTATTAACAGCAATTATGAAGTTGAAATACCAGCGAATAATGTAATAGCTATTGATACAACTGCTGCAGGAGATTCTTTCAATGCAGGATTTTTATATTCTTATTTGAATAGCTACTCTCTTGAAAAATCATCTATAATTGCTAATTGGGTCGCATCTATCTCAGTTAAAAGCATTGGAACTAATAATTTTCCAAGTTTATCAAAGTTAAAAGAGTTTGAAAATAGTTTGAGGGAATGATTTAAGGTTTTTATCTTTTTTACTTCATCTGATTTTTATAAGTAAATTATTTAAATTATATTAAATAAATTATATATTGTATAGTTTAATAAACTAAATTTATTTAAAATTTTATAAATTAATCTTCTAAAAAGTGAGAATTCAAAAAAAAAATGAGAATTCAATTAATGTTATCCTTATTTATTAATATGAAATTATTATTAGGGAACTTATTATTAAGTTTAAAATTAATTTAAATAATTAATATGTTCATATGTCTATTGTTTATTATTTAATTCCTATAATATTATTAGTATTATATTGATATTTTAGTATTATTAATAATATTATTATGTTTGAGGTTGTAGATAGTAATGGAGTTAATAGTGGTTAAGTTTGGTGGAACTTCTATTGGTGATGGAGAAAAAATAAAAAAAGCAGCTCAGTCAGTTGTAAATGAGTATATGAAAGGGAATAAAATAGTTGTTGTAGTTTCTGCAATTAATAAAACAACGGATGATTTAGTTAAAATTGCCAAAACCTCTGCTGGAGATAGCATTAATAATAGACAAATGGCCGAAATATTATCTATGGGGGAAATGACAAGTGTAAGAGTTATTTCAACCACTATAGAATCATTAGGAGTAAAATCTATCCATATAGATCCTTACAATGAGAATTGGCCTATTGTAACAGATAATAAATTTGTTGATGCACATATTGACATCGAAAAATCTATTAAACAATCTGAAAAATTAATGGATATCATTGAACAAGGAATTATCCCAGTTATTTGTGGATTTTTAGGAAAATCTGAAAGTGGCAATATTACTACATTAGGAAGAGGAGGTAGTGATACAACCGCATTTTTCTTAGCTAGTATTTTAAATGCTAATCAAGTTATCATTGTTACAGATGTGTGTGGAGTTATGACATCTGATCCAAATCAAATCAAAGATGTTGAAAAGTTAGATGAAATTTCAGTTGAGGAAATGATGGATTTAGCTATTAATGGAGCTAAAGTTCTACATCCAAATGCACTAAAATATAAAAATAACTTATTATCTGCTAAGATTATTGGCTATGAAGCTGGAAATTTATCTGAAGATGGAACTATGATTACAGGACCTGTTGAAGGAGATATGATGAGTTATTCAATATTATATCCAGATCCTATAACTCTTTTGTCTGTTGTTGGCGTGAATATTCTTAAAAATGCGGGATTATTAGCAGAACTCAGTGATATACTTGCAAAAAATAATATTAATATTTTTGGAGTTTCTACAGGTCAAAATTCAATCACACTTTTTGTAAGTAAAAAAGATGCTTTTAATGCACACCGTATTCTTCATGATGCTATAATAAAAAATACTAATTTAAACTCCCTTTCTGTTGGAAAAAAAATAGCCATGCTAATTTTCGTGAGTCCAGGATTTATTGAAATGCCAGGGATTATTTCTGATATTACAGAACCTTTAAGAAAAAATGAAATTAATATTGTTGAGATTTCATCTTCCCAAACAGCCATTACAGTTTTTGTTGATTGGAATGATGGTGAAAAAGCATATAAACTTATTAAAGAGGTTTTAGAATGAAATTTGAAGGTACAGTTGTTGCTATGGTCACACCATTTACAGCTAACAATGAAATTGATGAAGAAACTTTTAGGTCAAATATAAACTTTTTAATTGAAAATGGGGTTGAAGGTTTATTAGCTGCTGGAACAACAGGAGAATCAGCTACCATAACTTTCGATGAACAAAAAAAATTGATAGATATTTTAATTGATGAAGTTAATGGAAGAATCACTACTTTTGCAGGTGCAGGTAGTAATTCTACTGATGAAGCTTTAAATTTGGTTAAACACTCTAACGATGCTGGCGCAGATTTTGCTCTTGTTATCACTCCTTACTACAATAAACCTCAAGAACATGGATTGATTCAACATTATAAGTTGATAAATGATTCTGTAGATATGCCAATTGTAGTCTACAATGTTCCATCTCGCACTGGAGTGGATATAAGTGTAGACTCAATAATTGAAATATCTAAATTTAATAACATTGTTGGAATTAAGGAAGCCAATCCTAATGTTGATAAAACTTCCACAATTTATAAATCTTTAATAGAGAATGGCTTAGAAGATAAATTCTTTATTTTATCTGGGAATGATGATTTAACAATTCCTTTAATGTCTGTTGGTGCAAAAGGTGTTGTTAGTGTTGTTGCCAATGTTGATCCATGTAGAACATCTCAAATGGTAAATTCTTTTATGAATGGAGATATTAAAAAGGCTAAAGATTTACATTTTGAACTGTATCCTCTTATGAAAGTTCTTTTCATTGAATCCAATCCTGTTCCAACTAAACATGCTTTAAATCTTATGGGAAAATCTGTTGGTCATGTTAGATTGCCTTTAGGCTCTTTAACTAAGGAACACGAACTAGATATTGAGAACTGTTTAAGAAAATTGAATATTATTTAACATACACACTTACTATAGTTTAAGACAAAATTTTTTTATTTATAATAATTTTTTTTATAAAATATTTGTATTTTTGAATAATATTATCAATTATTCTGTTTTTACACGAATAATTAATATCAAATTAAATAAAATTATTAAATAATTTTAAACTTATGTATTCTAATAAAAATTTATTTTAATAAAAATTAACAATAATTTGATTATGTAAAAATTTGTGTCTCAGACTACAAAAAATTATTCTTAAAATTATTTAAATTTAAATTTAAAGACATTTAAAACTTTTTTAAAAATTTAATAAAAATATGATTATTAAATCATAAGATATGAGAAATTTTATAAGAAATAAAAACATTTTAGATATTGGAATTGATGGAAGTGTGATTGTGATTAATGTTGCTGTTACTGGAGCTGCAGGTAGAATGGGTTCTGGTATAATAAAAAAAATTTTAGAACAAGAAAATATGAATTTAGTTGCAGCTATTGAAAAACCTAATTCTCCACTTGAAAATAAGGATATTGGAGAAGTAATAGGACTTGGGAAAATAGGAATTAAGGTTGCAGGTGCTGAAAAACTTGAAAAAGTTCTAAAATCATCTAAAGCAAATGTCTTAGTTGATTTTACAATAGCTAATGCAGCATTTGAAACCATTAAAAAAGCAGCAAAAATTGGTCTAAATCTGGTTGTTGGAACAACAGGATTTTCTGATGAACAAACAAAAGACCTTAAAGAAATCATTGAAAAATCTAAAGTTAAAGCGGTTATATCATCTAATATGTCCATTGGCGTTAATATCTTCTTTAAAGTCTTAAAAGATATAGCTCCATTACTATCAGATTATGATATTGAAATAATTGAAGCACATCATAATAAAAAGAAAGATTCTCCTTCAGGAACTGCAATGACAGCATTTGAGATAATATCTAAAGAATTAAATAGAAATTCTGATGAAGTTGGGGTTTTTGGTAGAAAAGGGATTGTTGGAGAAAGAACAAAAAAAGAGATTGGGTTACATGCTGTTAGAGGAGGAGATATTATTGGAACTCATAATGTCATTTTCGCTGGTGAAGGAGAACATCTTGAAATTAAGCACATAGCACATAGTCGGGATGTTTTTATAGCTGGAGTAATCAAAGCCCTTAACTTCGTGGAAAATGGAGTTCCTGGTAAAATCAATTCAATGAATGATGTTTTGGGAATTTAATGATTATAGTAATTGCAAATTTATTCTTTGTTGTCACCATCTCATTATTATGGTAAGGAAGAAAATAATGGTAAAACCATTAAAACTAAACCTAAGCAGGGAACTGAACGATTTTTTGTCTATACTTCCATATACATGATATTAAAGGATGAATGATATACTTTAACAGCGAAATAATCCAAAAAGAAGATTACTTATAAAAGACACTGCAGACTTCTTAATAAATGAAGTCCAGAATCATGGGGTTAAAATATTAAGGGTATTTACCTTGATAATGGAGTTTTACACAATAAGTTATAAAATATCTTCAAAAATTAGAGAAAATACCATTCTATTATTCCTAATGTGTGATTTTAAAAAAATTTTACAGTTTAGCTGTAGGAAACCTGATCAAAGCAATTAATTAATTACGGAATATAAATTGTAGTATGTTCAGTATTATGCTTATAATTGCTATGAAAAAACCCAATAAAGGAAGAAGATACCTTTTAAATGTTTTTAATACACTAATATCCACTTTAATTTCTTCCAAATCTTGATAAATATGAGCTAAATGATTATTTTTAATTTCTTTCAGTTCATGTTTAATTTCATTATTTTCTTTCTCCATACTTTCTTTAAGAGACTTATTCTCTTTCTCCATACTTTCTTTAAGAGACTTATTTTCCTTTTCAATGTTTTCAAGCTTTATTAATATTTTCTCTTCGTTATTCATCAGAACCCTCAAAAAAAATGTGTTAATTATCAGTATCTTTTATCAGTATCTTTAGTCAGTGAAACTTTTCCATCATGATGTAAGTTATAAATAACAGAGTCACCTAAATTTAATTCTAAAAATTCAGAAATTTTTTTGGGCACTGTTATCTTATAATAATTAATATCATTATTTGCTTTATTTACTTTTACCTTAAATTTTAACATAAAAATTATCTCCATTTTTTTAAAAATAGTATACTATTTTAAGTTATACTATATTTTTTATTATATATAAATATTACTTTATATCTTGTAAGAAAAATAGTAACATTTATATATTGTGAAGTTCAAAGTATGAAATAGAAAAAGTTAATATTTTAGAAGTGCAATTCTCAAGCTAATTTTTTACTAAAATAAATATTAATCCTATAAGGGACTGTAAAGAATTTTTCTTAAACTTTTGATCTATTATTATATTATTCTATTTTTTTGTTTTAGGTGCATGAAATGTTCTTGTTGAGTTTCTTATAGTTTTTGACCTCATAGTGTCATGACAAATTTATTTTTGTGTATTAGTTGATTTTTATACATAATGTTTTGATAGTTTCTCATCAACTACCTCTTTAGTAAGTTTCCAAGCTATTTTACTCTTTTTCTCATTTCTATAATCACAAAAAGCTTTAGTTTCACTAATGAACAAATTTTTACTCCCAATTCTTCTCTTAGTACACATAATATACTATTACATTAATATTTTATCTCTGATATTAAGCCAACTACCTGCTTTGGAGTAATAGTTAAACTCAATTTTATTCAATATTCTCTTAGATCCCTTTTCATCAAATATTATCAGTAATGGATTTTTTAAAGTGAATATTTAAGTTATAGCAAAATCATAGATTTGCTTACCATCCAAATCAGAGATTTGGATAATATCCATCACGAATTTTACTTTTTATAGCATCAGTGAAGACTTCATCTACTATAATATTTAATATAATTCTGCGAATATCTTTCTTGGTTCTTCTAATCTGTAAACTGTAATATGCTCTTTTAGGATTTAAAATTACTGAAAACCGATGGATTACTGAAAATCGAAGATTTTTGGTAATTTTCATAATTACAAAAATTGTAAAGCAATTTTTGGTAATCGATAGCAACAAAAATATTTGCTTTACCGTTTCTTTTTATACTCTATAGGCATGTATAAATCTTACACATACTATGAGGTCATGACATTATATTAATCAAGTAATTTATTAACTAAATTATGACCTTTATCAATTCCTAAAGAACCATTAACAACTGAAAATTCATTATAAACCTTTACATCATCAGGTTTGTCTGTTGTTGAATAAATAGTTAAAGGAACAGCATCTCTTGAATGGGTTCTAATAGCTATTGGTGTAAAATGATCTGGAAGAATAGCTATTTTATAGTCTCCATAGCTATTAATCTTATCTAAAATTTGACCTACAATATATTTATCAATTCTTTCAATAGATTTTATTTTCTCTTCAATGTTTCCATCGTGCCCTGCTTCATCAGGTGCTTCAATATGAACGAATTGAATATCTTGTTTTTCTAAATTACACATAGTATACTTCCCTTTGGCTTTATAATCTGTATCATAAAATGCAGTTGCACCTGGAACATTCACAATATCTAAACCTGCGAAAATACCTATGCCTTTTAATAAGTCAACACCAGTGATAACAGAACCTTTAATCCCATAAACATCTTGAAATAATGGTATTTTTGGTTTTAATCCTTGACCCCAAAGCCAAATCATATTAGCAGGATTTTTTCCTTGTTCAATTCTTTTTTTATTTATTGGATGGTTTTCTAAAACCTCTTTTGATTGTAAAATTAAGTCTTTAATGACTTTACCTTCACCATCTAAATTTAGGTAGCTACTAATATCTTTTCCAATAATATCATGTGGAGGAACCATATCTACTTTATTAAGAGAAACATCTTTAATAACAAACAAGTGTTTATAAGTTAGTCCAGTATGAAAGAGTGGGATAGATTTTAAATTTCTGTTATTTAATAAGTTTTCAAATTGTTTATTTTTATTGATTAATGAACTATTTAAGTGGTCAATGAGAATATTTGCTTCTTTGGAACTAATATGATCAGCATTAGAGCTTTTTAACTTCCCATTTTCCTCAGTTATAAAATTACATCTAAAAATTACATCATCATCAGAAAGTTTTAGATTTAAACTTCCTGCTTCAAGAGGACCTCTACCAGAATAATATTTCAATGGATCATAACCAAATATTGACATATTAGCAACATCAGAACCAGGTTTTAAAGTCTTAGGAACATTTTCCAACCTTCCAGCTCTTCCTCTTAATGTCAAATCATCAATATTTGGTTTATCTGCTACTTGAAGAGGAGTCTTTCCATTTAACTCATCTAATCCCCAATCAGCCATTCCATCTCCAATCACTACGATATATTTCATTTTTTAACCATATTATTATATTAAATCATTATATTCAATAAATTCTTATATCTAATAGCTATTTAGCCATTTTCTTCTTTAAAATAGCTATTTCCTCTTTTAAATCTTCAATTTCGCAAAGAATATCATTAATTGATTCTTTAACAGGGTCTGGAAGATTTTGATGTTCTTGATCTAAAGCACATTTTCTATCTTCGTGAACCACCCTACTTGGAACACCAACAGCAGTAGTTCCTGGAGGAACATCATCTAAAACAACTGCACCAGCACCTATTTTAGATCCATTTCCCAAAGTTAAATTACCAATTACAATAGCTCCTGCACCAATTACAACTCCACTTCCAACAGTTGGATGTCTTTTTTCCTTAGCTAAGCTGGTACCACCAAGAACAACACCCTGATAAATTATTACATCATCGCCAATGATAGATGTTTCACCTACCACAACCCCCATTCCATGATCAATGAAGACTCTTTTTCCAATTTTGACTCCAGGATGGATTTCAACACCAGTAATAAAACGATTTACTTGTGATAGGTATCTTGCTGAAAGACAATTCCCCCTATTCCATAATTTATGAGCTATTAAATGCATCCAAATAGCATGTAAACCAGAATAGCATGAAATTATCTCTAATGTACTCTTAGCAGCAGGATCTCTCAATTTAATCATTGTTATATCTTCTTTCATTCTATCAAACATTTTTTATCCTTCCACCAATTATTAATTATTTTTAGGATCAATTTTCTCTATCCTATATTTTACCTCAGTTAAGGTATCTTTATCATTGATTTTAACATTTTTAAAAGCTAAAACAAGTAAAATCACATTAAAATTCTTGTTTTGTTAAAATTCTTGTTTTTATAAATCCGATAATATTGTTTCTCATGAATCTGATTTAAAGATGTATCATTTTGTGTTCACATATAAATCTTCTTAAAATTATTCGTTTTTAAAGATTTTTCACATTACATACTAACTCCCAAAAAAATATGTTTTTTCAAATATTATCCCCTGTTTCTAATACGATTTATATTATTATATTGATTTAATATAAATCTTCCCTTTGACTAATAGTAACAGCATATTATAAATCTTTCCCAATTCTTAAAGCACAATATTCGCCACACATTGAACACATATCCTCTTCTTCAACAGAAATCTTCTCCCTATACTTTTTAGCCTTATCAGAGTCAAAAGTTAACTCAAATTGTTTATCCCAATCAAAATTCTTCCTTGCCAGATCCATACTCATCTCTTTTTCCCATGCTGAACTTAAACCTAATGCAGTGTCTGCTGATTGTGCAGCTATTTTAGAGGCTATAACTCCATCTTTAACATCCTCTAAAGATGGAAGTGACAAGTGCTCAGCTGGAGTAACATAACATAAGAAATCCGCACCAGAATAAGCAGCTAACGCACCACCAATAGCTGAAGTAATATGATCATAACCCATCGCCAAATCTGTGACAATTGGTCCTAAAACATAAAAAGGAGCACTATTACAAATTGTCTTCTGAATTTGCATATTTGAAGCTATTTGATTAAGTGGAACATGACCTGGTCCTTCAACCATTACTTGGACATTATTATTTTGAGCTTCCTTAACAAGTGTTCCTAATGTAATGAGTTCTTGGATTTGAGGAATATCAGTCGCGTCCTTAATACAACCAGGTCTTAAACCATCTCCTAAACTAAGAGTCACATCATATTCATAAGCTAATTCCAACAAATAATCATAGTTCTTGAATAAAGGATTTTCTTCATTGTTATGAACCATCCACGAAGCTAAAAATGTTCCCCCACGACTTACAATA
This sequence comes from Candidatus Methanovirga australis, assembly GCA_031272765.1. Lineage (GTDB taxonomy): Archaea > Methanobacteriota > Methanobacteria > Methanobacteriales > Methanobacteriaceae > Methanovirga > Methanovirga australis. The sequence continues at coordinate 17,340 of JAISTD010000057.1, forward strand.
CCCATTAACCTTTGCGAAGATTTAAGTTTGTTAATAAGATCCCTATTTATTCCACAATGGAGAGTCATGAAATCAACGCCTTCTTTTATCTGATTAGTAATCGCATTGAAGATGTCATCTTCACTCATATCCATTATAGACCCATCCCTACTTTTTGCAGTTACAACTGCCTCATAGATTGGTACTGTGCCTATTGGCACATCCACCACACCCATAATTCTTTTTCTAAACTCTTTAAGGTTTGAACCCGTACTTAAATCCATTAAGGCATCCGCACCATACTTAATAGCTATTTCAGCTTTTTGAATCTCAATCTCCAAATCCTCCATTCTTGAAGATGAACCAATGTTAGCATTTACTTTAGTTGAAAGCCCATTTCCAATAGGACATAATTTAGTGTTTCTATTAACATTTTTAGGCACTATAATTTTTCCCTTAGCTATATTTTTAGTGAACTTATTAAAATCCATATTTTCCATTGTAGCAATCTTTTCATACTCTTTATCAAGAGTTCCTTTTTTAGCATCTTCAATTAAAGTCAAATTCTATACCTTCCTTAAACGAATATTTCCTTAATAGATATTATGATGACATTTAGTAATTATAAATTCAAACAACAGTGAGTCAATCAATATAAATTGATTAATTTATATAATTCTTGCATACTTTTTTTACAAACGAACTATAGATATATTGATTAAATTCGTTATAATATCATTTTGTTATTTTTTATAAATATTATTTATAAGCATCTTATTCATTTATAATACATTTTGTAATTAAAAATAAAAATATTAAATTTTTCCCAAAATAATGTTTTGAACTATAATATTTAATTTTATAATAAATTATTTAAAAATAAGAGATAGTAATTATTCAATATTCTATCTCTGAAACTTCTTTAATAGAAGAAAATTTACTTATTTCAATTGAAGAAGTTTTAGTTATAACAATACACACAAGTATATTTTGATGACCATAAAATATATATTATATTTCATATATAAATTGTATTTAGAACACTTAAAGTTTTCTAATAAAAATGAATATTATAATTTTAATTGTTCTAGATGATTTAAAATATAAAAGAGGTAAAATATGTTAGTGAAAGAAGAAATATATGGACAAATTGTTAATGTATTAAAAGGAGCTAAATTTCCTATTAAAACTCCAGAGGAACTATTCAATGCATTGCCAGATGGCCCTAACACTACATGTAAATCAGGAGATGTGGTCTTAAAAGCCTCAGATGCAGGAAAAGTTTTATCTGCTGATGATTTCCCATTTGAATCAGCTGAAGATGTTGCATCAACAATAGTCAATAAAGCAGGTCTTTAAGTATAAACTCACCACATTTTTTTTTAGTAGATATTTAATAAAACTCCATAGAAATTTCAGATGATAAAATGGAATGTAATAGAAACAATTAATAGAATTTGCATTCTAAACATCCGAAAAAGATGAACTAATTAAAGAACTCCAACTTCCAGCTGATTTTAATCCACTTGTAGCTATTTCTATAGGAAAATAAGGTGGAAGTGAGTTGAAGCTCCTCAAACAGAAATGAACAATATTAACTATATTAAATAAATATATTTTAATGTGCTAATATCTGATTAGTTATAAAAAGATCTATTTTTCCAATATTTCTTTTTTATCATATTTAATTTTTTATTTAAAAATATTTGAATATGAAAAATAGATTTATTCATACGATTTAAATTATTCTTAACAAAATATTTATAATACATGATGATAAAATAGTTTTAATATAAATAATGTTTTTAAAGTGATAAAATGGATATATTTGAAGTGATTAATAAAAGAAGAAGTGTAAGAAACTATTTGCCTGATGAAGTAGATGAAAAAGACTTGAAAATTATAGTTGATGCTGGGAAAAAAGCACCTAAAGCAGGACCATTCCAAATCACGGTTGTGACTAATGAAGAACTTTTAAGAAAAATAAATGAGTTTACAATAGATGGAATGAAAAATTCTGGTAATGACTTGTTAGTTGAAAAAGCTAACACACCAGAATGTAATCCCATATATGATGCACCTTTATTGATTTTGTTTTCAGCTCCAGATGAAAATGTTTTTGGGGGATTAACAGCTTCAGCAGCTGCTGAAAATGTGATTTTGGCTGCAACTGGTCTTGGTTATGGGACTTGTTATTTAGTCAGTCCAACTTTTGCATTCCAAACATCCAAAAAAGATGAACTAATTAAAGAACTCCAACTTCCAGCTGATTTTAATCCACTTATAGCTGTTTCTATAGGAAAAGAAGGTGAAAATAAGTTTGGAGTTCCTCAAGAAGAAATTAATAATGTCAATTATGTTAAATAGGGACTATGTTACATGGATCATTAATTTTTTAATATAAAGATAGTGTGTTGTGAAATTAAGTTTTTTGAATTTTCAATTACCAAAAATTACCAAAACTCTTTGATTTTTGTAATTATGAAAATCTTTGATTTTCAGTAATCTTTGATTTTCAGTAATTAAAAATATAATATGTGTAATTTTTTAAATTATAATTTAACTAATAAATTTTTTATATAATCTTCTGTTATTAAAAATATCTTCAAACATGACCTATTTCACTATTAAATAATTATAAAGTTAATTATATTAATAAATATATTATTTAATTAAATAAAAATTAAAATAAAACAATATTATATTTATTTAAAAAGTCCATTACTTAAAAAAGTTATGTCAAGGACTATATTTAGTATTGAACTTAATATACTGGTGATTCATATAAGTGACAATATAGGGAAAAAAGAAGAGCATTGAAAAAATAAAAAAAAATTTGAAGATAATTAATGATAGAAATGTCTTTTTTTAAGAACTTCTTTAAGTTTATCATGTTTATAGATAATTACAAGTAATAAAAATAATATCAAAGGAATAATGCCCCAAATTATTTCAAAATAGCCCATTGAACCTGTTTGAATTAATAAAGTTCCAAAGTTATCTCCACCAACACTTCCAACCATTGAAAATGCAAAGATATTGTTGGTTATATGTACTCCACTTGAAAATTCAATTCCATCATCAGCTAATGTTGTTAAAGAAGCTATTATTCCAAATAAAAATGCTGAAAAGGTGTTTAAAAACATTGCGATAGGATCAAGACCCCCATTCACAATATGCCCTAATCCAAAGATAAACGAACTTGTTATAATCACGATGATTGGTCTTTTTATTTTTAAACTTAATCCTTGATTAAGATAAGCTCTAAATAAAAGTTCTTCAAAACTTGCTTGAATAGGAATTGTAAGAAATAATAAGAGAATCAATGTAATAAATTGGTTTAAGTGAAAGTTCCATTCAAATTTGCTTGGATCGATGAAGTATGGAACAAAAATAGAGATAATCATGAAAATAGACCAAATAGCTACACCATTAAAAAACTTATTCCATCTGATTCTATTGTACCATTTAACTATATTTCCTCTGAAGTTCCGTTGCTTAGAAGTGTTAATTAAAGATAAAATATCTCGTTTATGAAATACATTAATTGATAATATTAAAAACAGAAATGCAATACTCGTAGTTAAAAACATTGATATAAAATAGTAAAATGTTCCTGAGATCGTATTGGAGTTATGACCAAATATGTTAACGATCATATAAAATCCAAAAAGAAAAAGTAAATAGTAAATAGCTACAAATGAATTTAAAAATAGGGTTAAAAGAATAGTTAAAGTATATCCTTTCCAACCATTTGTTCCTTTATAGACATTGTTTAAGAATTCACTTGTCATTTTAATCTCTTTTTATTATTTTATGGAAATAATAACTTTTAGAAAAAGTTTTATAATATATTTTATATATTAATATTTTTTATTATGTATAATAAATATATCTTTACATCAAACAGTTACATTAGAAAAATTTGAAATTGATTAAAATAACTTGTTATTAGAGTAGTATTTATATTAAACTTTTTTTTTATTATATTGATGTTTAAAATTAGAAATATTATGCCGGGGGCGGGATTCGAACCCGCGGCCTCACGGTGTCTCAGGAATGAGACGAACGCGACTACAAAAACCCTATGAGCCGTGCGCTCTAACCAGCTGAGCCACCCCGGCATATGATAAAGTATCAGATGTCTATTAATTAGAATTATAAAGTTAAGTTATTCATAAATCCATATTTTTTATAACAAATACAGTGGGCATTATAAATAAAATTATTTAAATCTTATCATTTATATACTTTGTTGTATAATTAATTTAGTATAATACATTTTTGTAATTTATTAACAAAATGTCTTTATACAATATAAATTAAAATTAATAAATATTATATTAAATTTAGATTATTAAATATTCATATAAATATTTGAATTAGATCATTATTTTAAATTAGATTCTAATTTGAGTTATAGGATACTTGAGTTATACAGTGATATTATGAGCAACATTAAAAATAAAAGTTTGGCAACTGAAGGTGTTAGAAAGATTGAATGGGTTCAAAAACATATGCATGTTCTTGAGACAATCAAAAAACAATTTGAAGAAGAAAAACCATTTGAAGGGATTACAATAGGATCTTGCTTACATTTGGAGCCAAAAACCATTAACTTAGGATTAACCTTGAAAGCTGGAGGAGCAGAAGTGGCTATGACAGGATGTAATCCATTATCAACTCATGATGATGCAGTTGCAGGTGGAGTTGAATTAGGTTTAAATATACATGGTTGGAGAGGGCAGAACGATGAGGAATACTATCAGACAATAAATGAGGTTCTTGATTACAAGCCAGATATTATTATTGATGATGGTGCTGATATGATACTTGTTCTTCATCAAGAAAGAAAAGAATTACTTAAAAAAGTTAAAGGTGCATGTGAAGAAACAACCACTGGTGTTCACAGATTGGAAGCAATGGCTAATGATGGAGCATTAAAAATCCCTGTTGTAGCTGTTAACGATGCATACACTAAATATCTTTTTGATAACAGATATGGAACAGGTCAATCCACATTCGATGCTATCATGGGAACAACTAACTTATTAATAGCTGGCAAAACAGTTGTAATCTGTGGTTATGGTTGGTGTGGTCGAGGTATTGCAACAAGGGCCACTGGCTTAGGTGCCAATGTAATTGTCACTGAAATCGATGCTATTAGAGCATTAGAAGCAAGAATGGATGGATATAGAGTAATGAAAGTGAAAGATGCTGTAAAATATGCTGATTTATTAATTACAGCAACTGGAAACATCAATGTTGTAAGTGGAGATGACTTCAAATATATGAAAAACGGTTGTATATTAGCTAACTCAGGACATTTCAATGTGGAAATTAGTAGAAATGATTTAGAAGCTATTTCATCATCTATTAAAGAAGTAAGAGAAAGTATTGAGGAATTTAGCTTAAAAGATGGGAGAAGAATTTATCTGATTGCTGATGGACGATTAGTCAATTTATCTGCTAAAAGAGGACAAGGACATCCTGCAGAGATAATGGATTTGAGCTTTGCTTCACAAACATTTTCTGCCAAATATATTCTTGAGAATAATCTTGATACTGGTGTTATGAAAGCTCCTGATGAACTTGATTATGAAATAGCTAATTTAAAATTGGAAGCTATGGATATTGAGATTGATAGTTTAAGTGATCGTCAAAAACTTTATCTTGCAGATTGGCAAGAAGGAACATAAAATAATTCTCATTAATCAATTTTTAGTTTATAGTCATTATGGAAAAGTTTTATAAATAAGTATTTATATAAATTATTGCATGATTCTAAAAGATTTAAAACCATGGCATGCACCAAATGTTATTAAAATACCGAATAGTCAGAAAATTTTAATCAAACATTTAAGTATTTATGAAATCAATGATTTAATAAAACATGATCCTGATAAAGAAGTTGTGAAAATCATGATTTTCT
>JAISTD010000074.1 GCA_031272765.1 Candidatus Methanovirga australis
AATAATTGAAAATCAATTAGAACAAACTGATCACGACCATTTAGGAAAATCTATTACTTATGCTGCTGTTTTAAATGCATCAACAATAATTTGGATTACTAAAGAATTTAGAGAAGAACATAAAAAAGCATTAGACTGGTTAAATGATCTTACTAACGAAGAAATTTCATTTTATGGTATTAAACTTGAACTTTGGAAAATTGATGATAGTAAAAAAGCTGTAAAATTCAACATTATAAGTGAACCAAATAGAACTGTTAAAACTGCGAAAACAGAAACACAAAGAGATATAAGTGAAACAAAAAAATTACAAGAAAACTTTTGGAAAGATTTTAAAGAAAAATTAGAGCAAACAGGAAAATTTCCAAGTTTACGAGATCCTCGTCCTCAAAATTGGTATGATATTTCAATTGGAAGTTCAAATACTATAATTCGTATTTCGATTAACACGAAAATAAATGAGATTACCTGTGGAATATATATCGATGATAAAAATAATACTGCTAATGAAGATTTTCAGTGTTTAGAAGATAAAAAAGAAGAAATAGAAGAAAAAATGGAGATGAACTTAAAATGGGGAAGTCAACAACCTAAAAGTAAATCTAAAAAAATTGATATTAATCGTTCTGCTAACTTAGAAAATCCAGAAAAAATGGAAGAAGTATTAAATTGGTTAGTGGAATATACAATAAAATTCAAAGAAGTTTTTTCTGAATATATATAAATATATAAGGATGGATGGATCATTTTGAATGTATGTGCTAAATGTGGATTTGAATTAAAAGAAGAAGATATTCTAAATGGCTGCCCTAACTGTGGTGGTAAGAAATTCAAATTTGTAAATAAAAATCCTAAAAAAAAGAATGGAAAAAAAGAAGATAAATCAATAACCCCTAAAACAAGTATAACTAAAAATTCCATAGAACAAGTTAAAGTTGAGGATAGAGGAGTATATGAAGTTAATGTTTCTAAACTTTTAGATGGTGGATCTGATGTTTATTCAGATAAAGAAGGCAACTATGCAATAGATATTAACTCTCTCCTTAAAAAAGGGCGTGAAAAGAAAGAAAATTAGCTTAATTCTTAAGATCACCCTTAAATTTATTGTTTTTTCTTTTTAGACATCTTTTATTTGGCATTTAACATCGGTTATGAAACCTTTATCTACCTCAATATCTTTCAATGCTAAAGCCATCAACTTGATATCACCAGTATAAGCCCACCAATACTTTTTACTGTTGATCTGTTTAAAAGCTTCATTAATTAAACTATCTAAGGTTTTGGATTGGTCTGCAGTGTATTTCATCTCAACAATAATTGTTTGATCTTGATTGATACTTTCAATAATGAAATCGATTCTACCATCCTCAATAGCTCTCTCCACAGTTAAATAAAAACCTGCCTCTTCAGCCCAAATCGTGAAAATCATAGAATAAACCTTCCATTTCTCCCCATTATCCATACTAACCCTATTATAATAAGGAATACCTGCAATAAAAGCCCTCAGATATTCAGATAACCTCCTACAATCACCATTAATTAACTCATCCCAGATAATCCTTTGAGAATTTCTAAACCTATTCTCAAACTTCTCAATATATAGATTAAGTAAATTGTCTTTAAAAGCCTGTTCAACCTCAAAGTTAGGAATCCTAAGAGAAAACTCTAAAATATTATCTTTAAAAATCTTTTCTTTGATAGTCAAGTAACCAGCCTGAAAAAGTAGTGTTGTCTCGTTGATGTTATCTGGGTCTATTGCATCTAACTCTGTTGCTTTTAAGATTATGGGTTTGAAGTAGTCTTCAGTTATTTTTCTTTTTTTGAATATTTCAGCAATAAAATTTGGTGTGCCCGTTGAAAACCAAAAACTTTGAAACTCTTTTTGAGCTAAAGCTCGTAGTGTGGAATTAGGATTGAAGACATTATTTATCCCATCCCAACTATAACCATCATAAAAATAGTCAATCCTCTCCAATGCTTCGTCAAAACTGTAATTATTTTCATCTGCTAATATTTGTATATGGTTTTTATAATATTTTTTCAGTTCCTCGTGTGTTATTCCGCAGATTGTGGAGTAGTCTTTGTCTAAGGTGAGTTCTGTTAAGTTGTTGAATGTTGAAAAAATAGAGACTTTTGTGAATTTATTAAGTCCTGTTATGAAAACAAATTTAAGATACTTTTCACTTTCTTTTAAGACATTGTAGAATTCTTGTAGTACTTTACGGTTTTTATTAGCTAAGGTCATATCATCTAAATTGCTGAGAATTGGAGCATCATATTCATCAATTAAAACAACTGCATTACTTTTATTATTCTTTGATAGTTCTTTAATCAAGTTACCAAATTTAACTGCATAAGATCCATCTTCACTTAATTTAATGTTATTATCTTCAGCAATATTTCTAACTAAAACTGAAAGATCTTCTTTCAACACTTTAGGATTTTCATTGGATACTTGTTTCATAGAAATCCGTATAATAGGATACTTAATCCAATCTTCCCAGTTATCATAGATATAGGTATCTTTAAATAGTTCTTTTTTTCCATTGAAGAAGTTTTCTAAGGTTGATACAAGTAGTGTTTTTCCGAATCTTCTTGGTCGAGATAGAAAATAATATTTTCTGCCTTGATCCATCATCTTCTTTATGAACCTTGTTTTGTCAACATAGATCTTAGATTGTTTAATTATATCATCAAATTCAGATAAGCCTAAGGACAAGCTATTCATAATATCTTCTTGCATAATATCAATCACCATCAATATATTTTTTGATATAATATGTTATGTATAGTAATTAATATTATTTTCTATTTAATACTTTTTCTTTCATGAGGTTGTCAAAAAGCGTGGAGGTTTTCATGAAAATCCATGTTTTATATATGAGGAAAATAGCGAAAACTCCGTTTTCTAAGTTTTTCTCTAAATAAATTTCAATACTTTCAATAGTCTTATATAACTTCTTTAAATGACGAGGCAAAATCACACCAAAGTAATTTTCTAATTTATTATTTGTGGTTGGTAGGAAATCAAATTGAAGGTGGCTTGTAACTTTGAAAGTATAGGTTTAATCTTGCCCCACAAGATTAACAAATTCCTTTGGTATTTTATCCAAATGCTTCATTAAATTAGTAAATTTTTTGTTTGCTTTTTTATAAGACTTAGAAGGTCATATTTCCAATATTATTTCGCCTGCATCATAATATTCTGCTTTTTGATTTTCATCTAAACTTTTTACTGCTTTTTATCTGTACAATCTTTATGAACATCTTTTATAATATGAAAGATGCATAAATTATGTATAAATCCTAATTCATCAGCAATATTCTTGTACATAGGTTTTCCATCAGTAGTTAATGAAATTCTCTTTTGTTGAATGTGTGGATACTCTTAATAAAATCCATTATTTCTTCTTTTCCTATATTGTCGCTTATATGAATAGTCAACCAGTAACATTTGAGTTCATATATCAAATAATTAAAAGGTAGTATTTAACTCCACCAAGCAGGTATATACTGCTCATCATAAGCATAATTACCAAAAATTACCAAAAATTGCTTTCAATTTTTGTAATTATGAAAATCTTCGATTTTCAGTAATCCAAAGGATTTTCAGTAATTACCAGATAATTCTTTTTTACCTTTTATCTTCAATTTACCACAATATATTCCTAATTTCATTATAAAACAGTTTGTCCGAAGAGCAATTCCATGAAGACACCCTATTAATCCAGTGATATTGGTTAGTGGTGTTCGGTATAAACCTCCACATTACAACTATATATGGTTACTTTAACTGGATAGTTCTTATTAATGAGTCTGTCGCCTTTATCATACTTAGCAGTAATATGCGAACCACATTTGGGACACACTGGATCAGAATCTGTGTAAATTACCAAAAATCGAAGATTTTTGTAATTATGAAAATCCAAAGGATTTTCAGTAATCGAAGATTTTCAGTAATTAACTCTAATTCTCTACCAACTAAATGTTCAAAGTGTTGATGGACTGATAAGTCAAAAATGTTCTCTAAGTACAATTTATCGTCTTCTAAGACGAATCACCAGTACCGTTAAAGTTATATATTTAAGAGACAATATTACTATTTGGAGATTGGATATGTTCTTTTATCATGATATTAATTGATATCCTTTCTCCTATTTAAATATTATGCTCATATAACACTTTTGGATCTATTTGCATCGGCATTAACATGCCACCCATTGAATTTTTTACAGTGTCAAAATTTTCTAAGTTAAAACAAGTTTTAACTAAAGAAAAACTTCGTTTTTCTAACTTATCAAATCAAAGATTTTATAACTAAAGAAAACCATGAAAAATTAAAAACCTCACAAAAGTTTACAACCTCTTATTAAATATTTTTAGTAATAATAATTATGTGATATCATAAGCACTTTGAAAAAGATATGCGAATTTTCCAATGAAAAATAATAACAAAATATAATATCAGTACATGTTTAAATTAATTTTATAGAAACTCTCCATGAAAAATTATTTTCAATTAAAAAAAACTCTCTTAAATTTAAAACAAAGCATTATATTGACTTCATAAACCTATTTTTTATTGTTTTTGGATTTAAATCAATGATTCCAACATCTGCATTTCCAGGAGATACTCTATAATGAATAAATACACTACCTTTCTGATTTTTAGTTAAACTATCATTAAAATCAATCTCATTAAAATCATAGCTATTTTTAAAACCCATACTTTTAGCTATTTTTAATAAATCTGTGTTTCTACAATAAGTTGGTTGATTTCCTGTAGAACCATAAACACAATTATCAATAACAATTAAAATAAGATTATCAGGATTTTGATTTGCTATTGTAACCAAAGAACCTAAATTCATGAGAATGGATCCATCACCATCTAAAATTATAACCTTTTCTTTTTGAGATAATGCTAAACCTAAGCCAATAGAAGAGGCAAGTCCCATTGAACCCAACATATAAAAATTTCGATTCCTATCATTAATATCATAGAGTTCTCTTGAAGGAAAACCTATATTTGCAACTACTATCTCAGCAGTAATGTATTTCATAATATTTTTTATTCCATCATATCTTTTCATAAGTTATCACATACTTAGTTTAACAGGCAATACACTTTATTAGATTAATATAGTCCTTTTGTAAAATTTTATAAGTCTAAAAATCTCTGATTTTTAATAATTACTGAAAATCCTTCGGATTTTCATAATTACAAAAATTTTTGATTTTTGGTAATTACAAAAATCTCTGATTTCTGGTAATTTTAATGATTGATATACATTATTTAAATTTAATTTAAAGATATTTTATAAGATAATTATCACTAAATTAAACATTGATAACATTCTCTAAAATAACTTCAAAAAATAAATCTTCAAACTTTACACATGAACTTATACAACCCATTAATTAATTATCGGACAATTTCTACAATCAAATCCAAATCATCTAAATTTAATAGATCAACCTTCTTACCACTTTCTCCTTGTAATTCTTTCTCTATATTAAGATGTTCATAAGTTATCACACTTCCTTCAATATCTATCTTCCCATAATCCTCAAGGGTTTTAGCTATTTCATCTGTAGTTACTGAGCTCAGATATTGAATTATTTTTTTTGCATCACCTTTAAACTCTGGTCCTATTTTATCCATTCTTGGTGTAACTTCAACAACTTTTTCTTTAATATCAGGTTTATCATTTTTAATATCTAAATTCTCCATTTTTAGAGTTCCTTTTATATCTTCTTTAAACTGATTTAAAATATTTAAGAACTCATCAGTTTTTGTGTAGATATTAACTGTGTTTAATGATTGATTTAAAGGTATTTTATAAGAGGATTTAAATCGTCTTATGTTGTCAATTAATTCAATGGCTTTATCTCCTTCATTTTCACAGTTTAAATCAATGAGATTATTATCTATATTAGGCCAAGACCCATTTTGAATAATATTCTCCTCATCAAATAAATAGCTGTACACTTCATGAGTGAAGTGTGGGGTGATTGGAGTAAGTAGTCTCAAACTTGTATCAACAACTGTTTTTAATGTGTATCTAGCGGATAATTTAGATTGCATACTTTTTTCATCTTGACTTTCATTATAAAGCCTATATTTAACAGATTCAATGTACTCATCACAGAAATCATGCCAAATAAATCTTTGAGTTGAACTTATTGTACTTGAAAAGTTATATTCCTCAAATCCATTTGTAACTTCTAAAACAAGTTTATTTAATTTTGATAAAATCCATTTATCTAATGGTTCTAAAATTGGGTCATTTTCAATAGCTTCATCAATATGAATACTAATGAATCTAAAAGCATTCCAGAATTTCCTTAAGAATTTATAAGCATATTTAATATCTTTCCAGTCAAATGGTAAATCTGAGCCAGGTAAGCTATTTGCAGCCCAAATTCTAAGTGGATCTGCCCCATATTGATTTATAACTTCATCGGGAGCTATTACATTTCCACGGGATTTACTCATTTTATATCCATCTTCACCAAAAACCATGCCATTAATTTCAATATCTTTAAATGGTTTAAGACCTGTTAAAGCCTTAGTTCTAAGGATTGTGTAAAATGCCCAGGTTCTAATTATATCATGACCCTGTGGGCGTAAATCAGCTGGAAAATAATCATTGTATGATGGATCTGGCCAATTGGCATTCCAAAGTGGAGATATTGAACTATCCATCCAAGTATCTAAAACATCCTCTTCTCCTATAAAATTAGTGGAGCCACAATCACAAACATAATCTATTTTACTTCCATTTTCATCAATAGCTATTGGATTTGTTTGTGTTGGATCAACAGGCAACTCTTCTTTTATAGCAATATGAACTTTTCCACAACCCTCACAAAACCAAACTGGAATTGGTGTTGCAAATATTCTTTGTCGTGAAATACACCAATCCCATTGCATAGAATCAGCCCAATTTATCAATCGACTTTTCATATGTTCTGGAACCCAATTAATTTCATCTGCTGTTTGTTTAATATCATTGTTAAGTTTATTAACATTGATAAACCATTGTTTTTTAACCAATATCTCAATTGGAGTTTTGCATCGCCAACACTTGCCAACATTCTGACTAACTCTTTCCTGCTTTTCAATAGAACCATTTTCTTTCAAATCATTGATGACGGCCAATTTAGATTCACCTAAACTCATACCTTCATATTTACCAGCAGCTTCAGTCATTCGTCCCTTTTCATCAATAATTTCAATTGTATCTAAATTATGTTTGTTAACCCAGGAAACATCAGTTTTATCACCAAAAGTACATACCATAACAGCTCCAGTACCAAAATTAGGATCAACCTCATCATCAGCTATAACCTTAACTTTTTGACCAGATAATGGAACTTCAACCTTTTCACCAACTAAATCCGAATATCTCTCATCTTCTGGATTTACAACAACACCAACACATGCAGACATCAATTCTGGACGAGTAGTAGCTATTAAAACACTATCTTCTGAATCTCCCTCTTTAACCAAACCTTTAAATCTGACATAATTTAAATTAGTTTCATTACTTTCATATTCAACCTCTGCAAATGCAATAGCTGTTTCACATCTTGGACACCAGTTAACAGGATGAACTCCTTGATAAATCAAATCTTCATCATACATCTTTAAAAAAGAATACTGTGTTTTTTTCATGTATTCTGGAGTCATAGTTATAAATTCTCTACTCCAATCTTGAGAAAAACCAATTGATTTCATCTGAGTTCTCATTAAATCAATGTTTTCCTTTGTTAAATCAACACACATCTTTCTAAACTGTGATCTTGATACATTGTTTTTTTTAATGTTATGTGTTTCTTCAACCTTAACTTCAGTTGGTAGACCATGACAATCCCATCCTTGAGGAAATAAAACATCATAATCTTTTAACCGTTTATATCTTGCAATCATGTCTATGTAAACCCAATTTAAAACATGCCCCATATGTATAGATCCTGTTGGATAAGGTGGAGGAGTGTCAATTATATAGTTTGGTCTTGTTCCATCACCAATGAATTTATGGATTTTATTATCTTCCCATCTGTTTTGCCAATATTTTTCTTTTTTATAATCATATTCTTTTGGAACAGTTTTTTTAGTCATTTAATTTCTCCAAATAATGAAAGAATAATTCATCAAATAACGAAATAATTCTAATGAAATAGTTCATTAATAAATAATTATATGAATAACAATATAAATAATAATACAATAAAGTAGCAATAATATAAAATATAAATAAATAATAATTAAAACAATAATGTCAATAAAATATTATGAAATAATAAAAATCAATAAAGTAATAATGAAATAAAACCAATGAATAGTTAATTCAATAAATAGTTCAATACAAACAAGTTATTTAATAAAATCAATAAAGTTCAATATTAAATACTTTCAATTAATCAAACTATCATTTATAAACTATTATTAACAATTCTATCACTTTTATAAAATAAAAGGATATACAATAAGATATAAGAAGTTTTGATATATATAATTTATTATAAGTTTATCTTTATTTATTAAATTAACTAAAGAAATTGAGTTTACCAATAATTCAATTGTAAAAAAACATGTCATGAATAAATAAGCTATTATATAGAATATAAATAAATAATAACAAAAAATATTTAATTAAGGTGAAAAAAATGGAATTGCTCTGGTTCTATATAGCTGTTGTATTAGCACTAAGTGATATACTCCATGGAAAATTAATGTGGAATGTATTCAGCGATTTCTATGTGCTTTTTGCTGGATTTTTAAATGAAATATTTCCTTCAACTCTTCATGTGTGGGTTATACATGAAACACTTGAAGCTATTTTCAACTTTTTGGTATTATCCATACTGTTTTTATCTTTGGAAATAGGAGTATTAGGTGGATTAGTGCATTTAATTATTGATATAAGTCATACCTTATTCATGAAAAATAAAAATCCAATCGTGCACAGAGCATTGCATTTTGTTATAGAGTCTTTATTCTTTATTATGATTTATGGTTTTTAGATATTTAATATTTATATTATGTTTGTAGACCAATTAATTTTTAGATATTTAAGGTTTAGATATTATAGTTTTCATGTATTGCAGCTTTATAGGTATTGAGTAAAATGAATGTAGTAATTATTATTCCTGTATTTAACGAAGAAAAGTACATTAAAGATGTTGCAAAAAAATCATTGGAATATGGAGATGTTATTGTTGTTGATGATGGATCTTCAGACAAGACAAGTGAAAATGCAAGATCTCTTGAAGCAAAAGTTATAGTCCATCAGAGCAATAAAGGCAAAGGAGCAGCGATAAAAACTGGTATTCAAGAAGCCTTAAAATATTCCTATGATACATTTATTTTTCTTGATGGTGATGGTCAGCATGACCCAAACCTAATCCCCAAATTTCTTGAAAAATTGGAAATAGCGGATATTGTAATTGGTTCAAGATTTTTAAAAGGAGAATTAAAGAGTATGCCTCTTCAAAGAAGACTTTCTAACCAAATAACAACGAAATTAATCTCTTTTATTTCCAAATATCCTTTAACAGACAGTCAATCTGGTTTTAGAGGAGTATCCAAAAAAGTAGCTGAAAATTTCTTAAACAGCCGTTATGATGATTATAGATTTGAATCAGATGTTTTAATCAACTTTTCTTCAAATCAAGTAAAACTTTGCGAAGTATCAATCCCAACAAGATACAATGATGAAGTAAGCCATATAACAAACACACATACAATAAAATATATCCTTTTTATTTCAAAAGAGGCAGTAAAACATATTATATCATGATATATATTATCTTTTAAAAATATTACCCTGATTTGAATCCATTGCAACTATTAAAGGACCAAATTCTTCAACATTCAATTCCCAAATAGCTTCTGGAACACCTAAATCAAGCCAAAAAACATTGGAAATATTTTTCACTGCATCAGAATATAATGCTGCACAACCACCAACAGCCACTAAATACACAGCACCATTTCTTTCAAGTGCTTTAGCAACATTTTCATCCATTCCACCTTTTCCAATGATAGCTTTTACTCCTAAATCAAGAACATCACTTTCATAAGGATTCATTCTCATACTCGTAGTTGGTCCAATAGCTACTACCTCAAAATCATTGCTTTTTAAATTTTCTCCTGTCCTAATAATAGGTCCAGCATGAAAAATAACAACATTATCCAAATCTATAGGTGAACCTTCTTCAACAATACGCTTATGAGCTTGGTCTCTTGCAGTTAATATCTGACCAGATATTGTAACCACATCACCAACTTTTAATTTAGATACTATTTCAATATTTAAAGGAGTTGTTAATCTAATTATATTTTCATCAATCATGCTTCCTCATTATTTAAAATCTAAAAGTTTACTACTACTAAAAGTTTAATTATTCTAAAAGTCCTAAATCTCTGAAATTCTTTGATTGATTAATTCAATTTAAAAAAAAACAGGAAATAAGGAAAATTAAGAATTTGAAAACATCCCGTAGATGTAATCTTTATCCAAAAGAACCATCTGAATTACTATTTATTTTGATTTAGTTCAATTGAATTATATAAAAAAAGTTAAAATCTATTAAATTTAATGATTTTATTTTAAAATTAAATTTATTAAGTAAATAATTTTATTTAAAGAATAAGCTTATTAATAAATTTTAGCTTAATATTGATTTTCTTGCTGTCTCATTAACCTTGTAACATACCCAGCAATTTTATTTCTTAGGTGTTTAGTACTGACTGTAGAATACTCAGCAACTAATTTTTTATTAACATCAAAATCTGTACTAAATTTTCCTCTGTGAGTTTCAATAAGTTCTTTAGATATACGTTTAACAAATGAAGTTCTAATATTTCCCATTTTTCTCTCTCCTTTATCTGTGAATTTAATAATCTTATTTTGCTAATTTATTTAATATTTATCAATATTTTTAAAAATTTTATTTTGATAAAATTTAACTTTAAATTATGATTTTCTATAATTTTATTAAATAATAATGCACATAAATAATTAAAATTTATTTTATAAAAACATGAATGAAATCTAATGTTGATTATTAAGTCATCGTTAATTTAATAGTCATTGATATAAACATTATATAAAATTAAAGTATAAACAAATATTTCAGTTTTATATTATATAAATTTAATTATTTCATAAAAGTTTTAAAAGTGCCAATTTCATATCTCTCCCCTTAATGATATTATAAAAATTAAAAATTATTATCTATCTCTCTTTGAGTATCTTTACTTAATTTAATTAATAAAGCCATAACTTGAAAAATAATATCCTCATTTATATTTTTCTCAATGGCTTTCATTTTAATATTTTCATAAACTACCTTTTCTCTTTCTTCATCATAAATAGTCTTACCTAAAACTTTTTTTGCAGTTATGACATTTTTAGCCATTTCTGTTCTTCTTGAAATTAACTCTAAAATATCTTGATCTATTTCATCAATCTTCTTCCTTGAATTATTAAGTAATTTTTCAGCTTCAGTATAACTATCAACTTGGGTCTTATCTTGATTCATATAACCATTTTATAAATATTAATTTTACAAATATTAACTATACAAAATTATAAATAAATATAATTGT
>JAISTD010000084.1 GCA_031272765.1 Candidatus Methanovirga australis
AATTAAAACCAGAGGGAGGGTGTGAATAATCGACACCTTTATATGCTATTATCACATTAGTTAATATAATGTGAGTTTCATAATTTATAAATCTTATCAAAATATGCTATTTTTTCTGATAAGAAAATTAGAAGACAAAGTCTTTGTTTTTGATAGGTTAATAGAAACTCTCTAAATTAATTTGTCTTGACATTAGGGGACTTCAGTTCTGTTGATTTCGAACAAAGTGAGAAACTTAGGAGAATAACCATCAAACTATCTTTTTTAGTTTATTTCATTTTTTTTTAGTAAATCTTATATAGTAAAAACAACATAGTATGTACTATATATTTTTAAGGTTAAGGTGGGGTTTATTATGGACAAGGATTTAATCGAATATTTGGATAAAAAATTTGATAAAATTGATGATATTAATGAGAGGTTAATTAAAATCGAGTCCAATGATTTATCTCATCTTTTAACGATTGATAAGTTCGATGAATTTGTAATTAAAGATTTTGCCGATGTTAAAACCGATATTGCCGAATTGAAAACAATTAAAGGTATGTTATTCCTTTAATATCTATTTTTATTACTATCGCAAGTTTAATTGTAGCTATTTTAAGTTATCTCAGGTGATAACATGATTGATGGTATGAATAGTTTGTCTGGAAGTGTTTTTTTCTCTCTGATTGTGTTTTTGATCATGTTTGGTGCTGTGGCTTGGGATGTTAATTGAGGTTTTTCAGATTAATAAGTATAATCCTGTTTTTGGGAAATAAAAGATAACTAAAGATGATTTAGATGTTCTTTTGAGGTTGAGGAACTTAGGGGATGAAATTTTCGTTATTTTCCGTTTGTTTTGAAGGTCGTGAGGAACTTAGGGGATGAAATTTCCGTTGATTTCGAACAAGGTGAGAAATTTAGGATACGAAGTATCCATTATTTCAAATGGAACGAGAAATTTAGGAAACAAAGTTTCCGTTTAAAAAAATTGTGAGGATGGGTTTGTGTTGAGGTTTAAGTTGGATTTTTTGTCTGTTTTGGTTTATCTTCCTTTTATTGTTTTTTTTGCTTTATTGGTTTGTTTTCATTCAGGTGTGCCTTATTTTGGTCCTGATGATTACACATTTAAAACATTTTTAGGGCAATTGATGCAGTTGAACTGGGATAATTTGATGATTTACAGATATTTTCATTGGAGTTCAAGACTTTTAATAGATTGTTTATTGCCGATTTTTTGTAATTTGCCTATTCAGGTTTGGATGTTTATAGATTCTTGTTTGATTTGTTTTATGAGTGCCTTGATTCCAAGATTATTGGTTAGTGATTTTAAGGATTTTGACCTTAAGAACAAAACAATTTTTAATTGTACTTCTATTTTTTTAGTGTTAATTTTTTATGTATGTGCCTATGCCTATGATATTAATCTTGCAGGTTATATAACCACAAGTTTGAATTATGTTTGGCCATTTGTCTTTGCATTACTACATTTTTACCTTATTAAATATTATGTGATCAATAACAATATTAACATTAATAGTGTTATTAGTAATAGTATTATTAATGATAGTGAGGGCAATTTGGATAGTCGTGTTAGTTTTTATGGTTTTTGGAGGAAGTTTGCTCTCTATTTTTTAATATTTTTTTCATTAATTTTTGCGATAAGTCAAGAGATGGTTTTGTGCCTTATTCTTGGAGCATATCTATTCATAATACCTTATTACTATTATAAAAAGGCTAAAATCCCTAAAATCTTCTTTTATAGTTTTATTTTATGTGTTTTAATGAGTGTTTTTGTGTTCTTATCACCAGGAAACAAAGAAAGATATTTTCTGACGAGTATACCAAACTATCTTTATACTTATCAATCATCATTGCTTGGTAAAGTTTATATGGGTTTAGCTATTTTTTTCAATCAATTAATAACTAAAGTGGATATAGTTTCTTACTTGTTCTTTGCAGTGTTTGGGATTTACATCTATAGCCATGTTAAAAGTAGGTTTAGTGTTTTTTCTATGGTTCCTTTTTTGGTTTTGAATATAGTTTATTTTTTAGGTTTTATTCAATTCCAACCACTTGTGAAAGTTTTAAATGAGGTTAAAACAAGTACTATTCTTACACATAGTATGATTCCAGTTATGATATATCTTGTGCTCGTTGTTTTTGTTTTATTTTCTTTGTTTTTATTGTTTAGAGAAGGTGAAAGGTTTGTCAGTGTTTCATTTTTGTTTTCTTTAGTTTTAGTGTTTTTGTCTCAGTTTCTTTTAGGGTTTTTCCCTGTTGATTTTATTCATGGTAGTCGTTGGAGGATTGTTTATTGGGGTGTTTTAATTTTATTAACAGCTTTCATGCTCTATAATTTATTAGAATATAGTGATGAAGACTCGAATTCTTCTACAGATTTTTGATGCTAGAAAACGAAGTTTTCGTTTTCTAAAAGTTTGGCAACAATATATAAGCTAATCTTTTTTTATTTTTTAACATCTGTGACTGCTTCACAGTTTAGAATGTCTTTTATCTTTATTTTTCTCTCAAGTACTCGCTTGGAAAAACTTTCTAATATTTCTTTTGAATCGTTTCGCCCAAAAACAAATTTAAATATCCTATCATCCATTAGCTTAATATCTCTGTTTTCAGTCTCTTTATTTACAACATCTTTATTTTCTATATATTTATCGTCTTTATCTTTTAAAGTCAGTTTATATGCCTCTAAAAATAAGAATAAATTATTTTTTTCATTCAGAATATATGAAACAATATTAAGACTATCAATAATAATTTATTCTTTTTATACTATTTTATAATAAATAATATTATTTTGGTGGCATATAAATATTACTTTCAATAAAATTAATAATATGATTATAAATAAAATAAAAGAAATGTATATGAAAAATTTGTGAGAAGAATAATCAAATCTTAGGAGTGTTATTTATCAGAGAAAAATAGAAAAATATTGGTGAAATGTACTTTTATATGACTTGGTAGTATGGAGTTTCTAAACAAGCATTACAGACACATACTCCGTCTTTTATGGTGTATTTATTATCTTTTATAACTTCCTCACAGATAGAACATACATTTTTATTAAATTTTTTATCTGGATAATCAATATTTGCAAGATCTATTTTTACTTTTTGGATAGAGAAGAGTTCTTCCTTTGGAGTGTTGCTAAGTCGTTCTATTAATTCTTCATCAGTTTCCATTATGCTTTGATTTTTGATATCTTCATCTAT
>JAISTD010000174.1 GCA_031272765.1 Candidatus Methanovirga australis
TAGTTAATATATGTGAGTTTCATAATTTATAAATATATACTTATCAAAATATGCTATTTTTTCTGAAAGAAAATTAGAAGACAAAGTCTTTGTTTTTGATAGGTTAATAGAAACTCTCATAAGAAATGGATATTATTATATGAACATGTTAAGTGAGTTTTATGAAAAAATTGGATTTATTTATAGTTCTATTTGCAGCATTTATCTTATTTTTATCGACTTTTTACTCAGTGAATCCTTTTAATGCACATCATGAAAAAATAGCATTCATAATACCTCATGCTGATGATGAGACTATTGGTGCATCTGGAATAATATTAATGCTGTTGAATTCTGGGTATAAACTTCATTTTGATTTAATGACCTCAGGAAATGGAATTGGTTCTAATACTCTTAAAGTCCATAATTATTATAACTGCGAACATCAGCCAAATGAAAGTGAAAGAGGCATAAAGGGAAGAATACGTGAAGATTCATTTAAACAGGTGATGAAAATAATTAATGTAACTGATTATAAACTTCATGGTATTGATGATGGTGCTTTAAATACTGACCAAGTTTTTAGTGTAATGGAGAATTTATATTTAAAAGAAGGATACAAAATATTTTATACAACAACAGGGGATAGAAATCCAGATCATCATGCCTGTCATGAGGCAATGAAAAGAATGCATGAAAAACATCCAAACTTAAAATATAGACAATTTCCTATTTATTATTATTTCTATGATCATGGTAAAACAAAGCCAACACAATCACTATTTAATAATTTCATTGATGTAGGTGTTGATGTATATGCAGGTACAATAAAAGAGATGTTTCAGGTTTATTATAACATTCACACTATTTTACCTACTTTTTATCCTCGTAGTAATGGTGTTATCAGTTTTTCTCCAGAAAGAATTTATTATGATAAAATATAATGTATCTATTGATTAATCAGCATATATGCCTTGTTAGCATTATATACATTACTTGCTTAACTTTGTTAAGATTGTATCTCATTAAATTTTTAAACCCTCACAATATATTCTTCAAACTTTTAAAACTGAACTTTTGGTTCCTAAATTTCTCATGATATTTGAAACAAAGTAAAAATCAGAGATTTTTCTAAATTTCTCACTATGTTCAAAACAAATGGGAATTTCATTCCCTAAGTTCCTCACTTTATTCGAAACAAACTAAAAATATCGAAAACTTTGTTTCCTAAGTTTCTCGCTCTGCTCGAAACCAAAAATTCTCCTAAATTCCTCACTTGTTCACAGTGAATGGAACCTTTGATTCCTAAGTTTATCATTTCATTCTAAACAAAGTTTGATCAAAATTCCCACATTAAAATAGTTTTAAAAAAGTTCTAATGCTCTTTAAATTAAAATTCAAATAATTTGAAGAATAATTTTTTATAGTCCTTGATATTTAATAATTTAATTAATAAATTTTTTATATAATCTTTTATTGGTTAAAATTTATTTTTAACTTAGAAGAATTAATTCTTCGTTTTTGAAAATTTATTTTTAACTTAGAAGAATTTATTCTCTGTTTGAAAATATCATTTAAACATGGCTTATTTCATTATTAAATAATTATAAAATTCATTATATCAATAAATACACTATTTAATTAAATAAAACTTAAAATAAAATAATATTATATTTATTTAAAAAGTCCATTACTTAAAAAAATTATGTCAAGATTATAATAAAAATTTTCAATGAAAAACAAGTTATAAAAGTTTTGATTATATAATATTTAATATGGAAAATTTTAAATATTTGAAAACATATAGTTCTAATAATATTTAAAAACATATGATTATTAATACATAGTTTAAAGGAATTTTTAAACCCATATAGAACAATCAAGTGGAGAAAAATAATGATAATCTTAGATAAGAATACAAAATGCTTAATTCAAGGAATCACTGGAAAACAAGGCTCATTCCATGCAGAACAAATGTTAAACTACAATACAAATATTGTTGCTGGTGTGACTCCTGGCAAAGGAGGTCAAAATTTTAAAAAAATACCTATTTTTAATACTATTGAAGAAGCAAAGGAAAATGTGGATATAAATTCTTCAATCATATTTGTTCCTTCTTCATTAGCCAAAGATGCTGCTTTTGAGTCTATAAGACATTTAGATTTAGTTATAATCATAACAGAACATATCCCAGTTCATGATTCAATAGAAATAATGGAGTATGCTAAAAGAAATAACACAACCGTAATTGGCCCAAACACTCCAGGAATAATCTCTCCAGGGATAGGTAAACTCGGAATAATGCCAACACATATTTTTTCACGAGGTAATGTGGGAGTAGTCTCACGAAGTGGTACCTTAACTTATGAAATTGCAAATCAGCTTACAACAGAAGGCATTGGTCAGAGCACATGTTTAGGTATTGGAGGAGATCCTGTTATTGGAATTGATTATTCATATGTTCTTGAAAAATTTGAGAATGATAAACAAACTGATTACATAGTCATGATTGGTGAAATTGGTGGAAGTGCTGAAGAGAAAGCGGCAGAATATATCAAAGAAAACATATCTAAACCTGTGGTATCATATATAGCAGGTATAACAGCACCACCAGGTAAAAGAATGGGGCATGCTGGAGCGATAATTGAAGGTAATGCTGGTACAGCAAGTAATAAGATTGAAGTTCTTAAAAGTGCTGGTGTAAATATAGCAAAAATACCATCCCAAATTGTGGATATTATTAAACAACTATGATTAAATAATATGAAAAATTAATGTGATAGATATGGAAAAAACTGAGGCCATTAAAAAACTTGAAGGTGGGGAAATTAAGATGTATCAACTTGATGATTTATTTTCAAGTTCTGATGCAGTAGATATTAGACGAGAATACCTTGAAAAAGTTAATAAAATCGACTTAGAAAATATATCAAAATATAGTTTAAATATGGATAAAGCAAGTCAAAAAAATATTGAAAACCCCATAGGTGCTGTTCAAATACCTATTGGAATAGCTGGTCCATTAAAAATAAATGGTGAATATGCGAAGGGAGAATTTTACATACCTATTGCAACATCTGAAGGTGCATTGGTTGCTTCAATAAATAGAGGTTGTTCAGTTATAACATTAGCTAAAGGAGTTAATACATTAATTATCGATGATAAAATGACACGAGCTCCTGTGATAAGAACGGAATCTATTCAGAAATCCTATGAAATTAAGAATTGGATTGAAAACAACTTTTTGAAATTAAAAAAAATAGCTGAAACCACTACTCAACATGGAAAACTTATAAAAGTAGATCCTATTCTAATAGCTGGAAATTATGTTTATCCAAGATTCAATTATTCCACAGGGGATAGTATGGGTATGAATATGGTGACAATAGCTACTGAAAAGGCTTTGGAGCTTTTAGAAAATGAAACATCTGGCGAAGTAATATCTTTAAGTGGCAATGCTTGTGTTGATAAAAAACCATCTAATATTAATTTAATTGAAGGTCGAGGTAAGAGTTTAATAGCTGATATTCTTATTCCTAAAGAAATTGTCCATAATAAACTTAAAACCACTGCAAAATCCATAGAAAAAGTTAACACTATAAAAAATCTCATTGGTTCTGCTGTATCTGGTAGTATGGGTTTTAATGCTCATTATGCAAATATAATAGCTGGTCTATTTTTAGCAACAGGTCAGGATGTTGCTCATGTTGTTGAAGGAAGCCTTGGAATAACTACAGCAGAAAATAGAAATGGAGATCTTTATTTTTCAGTGACGATTCCAGATTTACCTATTGCAACAGTGGGAGGAGGGACTTCCCTTGAAACATCTGAAGAATCCTTAAAAATCTTAGATTGTCACGGGACTGGAAAAGTGGAAAAACTTGCAGAAATCATGGCGGCAACTGTTTTAGGCGGAGAATTATCTTTAATATCAGCACTTTCATCAGGACATCTTGCAAAAGCCCATAAAACTCATGGAAGAGCCAAATAATTATTTTTTTAAAATTATAAAAATAAAGTAACTTACCTAATTTAATAATAAAAATTCAAATCAAGCACGGCTTTATTAATAAAATTAGAAGTATTTAGACAATATCATATTTATTAATTTCAATGTGAGTTTCATACAGTTGATGTTTCAAAATGTTTATGTACTTCGTTTATATACTCAACAATATTAACTTCATCAGTGCTACCAAATAATATGAATAAATTCTCCTATTAGATTTTATTGAGTAATATTTTATTTTGTGTTTATTCCATATATGTATCAATTTTAAGTGAATTAATTATTTAAATATAGTCCTTGATATTAATAATTTATTTAAAAAGTCCATTACTTACAAAAATTATGTCAAGGAGTATAATAAAGAATTTTTTAATTTGAGAATATCTTCAATATATTCTTTTGGATAATGTGTTCTTTAAGTAGTATTGGCTTCGAAATAAATATTGTAGTACTATAATATAAATTAATAAAATTGATATTTTAGAATGATATGATATAATAATGTGAATAATGAACAATTTGAATAATGAACAGTGACTAACTAAAAAACTTTATGAATAGCTTTATTTTTTGGGATCAGTATGGAAAAAGATATTAAAAAAGAGTTTAAAGACCTTAGAAAGAACTTATTGGATTTGACTTCAAGAAATCCTCTTCTTAATTTTAAACAAAGGTCTAAATCTATTGATGTAGTTAACAGCACACCTTCAAATATTTATAATTTTCTTATTTTACAGCACAAAAAAATGTATTTCCTCTCAAATAAGAAAGAACCTGAAAGACAGACTAAATCAAAGTTTTCAACTATTACCAAACCTATTAAGGGAGCTTTTGAACCTATTGCTGAACAGTTAACAGAATTAAATAAATCTTTACAAAGTGATGATTCTCTTAAATCTGATCTAACTCCAAGAGAATTACAGAAGAGGCTTTTTTATATAAATCAGTTATCTAAAACCATGATTCAGGAAAAAGGATACAATGTTCTTTATTTGGCTACTGGATTTTTAGAGTGGAGTGATAGATATAAACCAGCAGATATTAAAAGAGCCCCTCTTGCTTTAATTCCTGTTGTTTTAGAGAGAAAATCTGTGGGAAAATCTTTTTCTATTCAGTGGAATGGTGAAGATATAAAAATGAACATATCTCTTAAAGCTAAACTTAAAGAAGATGGATTGATTTTACCTGATTTTAAAATGAAAGGTTTTATTGATTCAATTGAGCATTACTTTTCAGATGTTAAAAAGAGTTTATCAAGGGGTGGTAATGGTGTTTTATCCTCATGGAATATTAGTAATGATGTTGCTCTTGGATTTTTTTCATTTACTAAATTCGTAATGTACACAGATTTAGATCCTAATCTTGATTTAAAGAACAATAAACTTATAGAAGCTATTTTCCGTCCTGACCCTAATAAAGATATAGAGTCGTTTAATAGTGAAGATATTGATAAGAAATTACTTTACAAGGATTTGTACAATGTTTTAGATGCGGATTCATCACAAATAGCTGTTATTGAAGATGTTAAAGCTGGGCGTAATCTTGTTGTTGAGGGTCCTCCTGGAACAGGAAAATCACAGACTATTGTTAATTTAATAGCTGAACTGATTGGCTTAGGTAAAAGTGTTCTCTTTGTAAGTGAGAAGATGGCTGCTCTTGAAGTTGTTAAGAGTAGATTGGAGAGTGTTGGTCTTGGTAAGTTTGTTCTTCAATTACATAGTCATAGAACAAGTCGTAGAAGTTTGTTAAAAGAAATTAAAAGAGGACTTAATCGTCGTGATTTAGATGATGATTTAGATATTGAACAAACAATAAGAAAATTAGAATCACTGCGAAGTCAGTTAGATGAGTATGTTGAGGTTCTTCATAAGAAAAATTATGCTATTGAAATGTCTTCTTTTGAACTTTATGGTATGAAAGAAATATCTAACGACCATTTTTCAAAAAAAGACATGATAATTCCATTAGTGCCATTTGATTCTCCTGAGAATATTACTAAAAAAGATTTAGATGATATGCTTATTGAACTTGAGAATTTAGCAGAGTTACATCATACAATTGGTGAAAACAATCCTTGGACTACTTGTTCACCTAACAGTTTACTTCCTGGTGATTTAAGAGAAATTCAACAATTATTAATTGATAGTGAAAATTATTTAAATGAGTTCGTCGTACTTGGGGAAAATTTAAATAAATCTTTTGGGCTTAAGTCTGCTGATAATCTGGAAACTTTTGAAGAAATAAAAAAAGCTTTGAATATATTCAATGATAAAAATGTTAAATTAATTGATAAAGCTATTTTAAAGGGTTTACAATGGTTTAATAATAGTAGTATAGGTCTGGATTTAATTAATAAACTTGATGAATATCAGAAAACTCTTTTTGTAATGAAAAAATTCTATGCTTCCATTGAAAATGAAGACATAGATTCATTAATCAATGAATTCATGAATTATAATAGTAAGGGTGTTTTAAAATTCTTTAAAAAGAACAAGCCTATTAAAGAGAAGATATTATCTTTTTATAAGGATAAGTACAAAAGAACCAATGATAAAAATATTTTAGAAGATCTCCAAGATGTTAACAGATTTCTTAGAATTAAAAATGATTTATATAATTTAGATGATGATGGAAAGAAATATTTCGGTGATTTATGGTATTTAGATGTTGATATTTCAAAGTTAAACTCTGTTGCAACTTGGATCGATAACTTTAACAAATTTTTAAAAGATGGTATTTATAATGAGTTGACAATTGAAAAATTACCTGAGGATTTAAATGTTAATAATCATTGGGAACTTAATGAGTATCTTGGAATTGGAGAGAAATTTTATAATAGTTTAGAGAAATTAAAATCTAAACTAAATCCTAACATTAACTTGATATTTAAAAATAATTTTGAGAATATTCCATTAACTTTGTGGAATAAACAAATAAATAAATGGAATAACGATCTTTCAAGATTACATATATGGTCACAATATCTTAATACCAAAAATAGCTGTTTAAAAACCTCATCTAAGATATTTGTTAAAGTTATTGAAGATAAAAATCTTAAAAAGGAAGATATTAAAAGTTTAATTTATGGAAACTTTGCTGATGTACTTTTACAATTAATTTTTGCAGAAAATCAATATCTATCATCTTTTATAGGTGAACTACATGAAAATAAAATCAAAGACTTTAAAGAACTTGACTTAAAAATCATTGAGTTAAACAGGAAAAGAATATATTATAAACTTAACAAGGAAATTCCAGAAATTTTTGGTAACTCTACAGATAAACAATCCAAGATATTGGCTGGTGAACTTACAAGAAAAAGAGGAAACATACCTCTTAGAACCCTACTTAAGAAGACAGGAGTGCTTATAAAGCAGATAAAACCTTGTTTTATGATGAGTCCACTTTCAATTGCAGAGTTCTTAGATCCATCTAACAATGATCTAAAGTTTGATGTTGTTGTATTTGATGAAGCAAGTCAAGTAAAACCAGAAGATGCACTTGGAGCTTTTATGAGAGCTAAAACAGCAGTGGTAATTGGAGATACACAACAACTTCCTCCAACCTCCTTCTTTGACCAGATGATTAGCTCAGAGTCTGATGAAAAAATAGCTACTGCACTTGATATGGAAAGTATTCTTCATCTATGTAAACTATCCTTTCCAGTTCGAATGTTAAAATGGCATTACAGAAGTAAACACGAAACATTAATTAATTTATCTAATAAAGAATTTTATGATGGTGAACTATTAGTTTACCCATCAGCAACATACAATAACCAAGAATTAGGATTAAAATTTAAATATAATCCAGATAATCCTTATCAAAGAGGAAAAAGTGTAACAAACAGAGGACAAGCTATTGAGGTAGTTGATGAAATATTCAAACACTTTAGAAAATATGGTGACAGGAAAAGTTTAGGAGTAGGAACATTTTCGGTTTCACAAATGAATGCTATACTTGAAGAACTTGAAATTAGAAGAAAAGAACATCCAGAACTCGAACATTTATTTTCAGAGAAAAAAGAAGACAGATTCTTTGTTAAAAACCTTGAAACAATACAGGGTGATGAAAGAGATGTTATGTTAATAAGCATAGGCTATGGATTTGACGAATTTGGTAAACTATCAAGTAACTTCGGACCTTTAAACCAAGAGGGAGGGGAAAGAAGATTAAATGTTCTAATAACTCGTGCAAAAGAAAAATGTGTTGTATTCTCAAACTTCAAATCCTATGATATGCACTTAGGAGTTAACACACCATTTGGTGTAGAAGCACTTAGAAACTTCTTAGAATATGCTGAAAATGCATCTAAAGGTTTAATACAACACAAAGAAAACAGAAAGCAAGAAACATTTGTTGATAGTGTTTACAATTTTCTTAAAGGTGGAGGATTTAAAGTTCATAAGAATGTTGGTGATTTCTTTAAAATAGATTTAGCTATTTTAGATGATGAAGATCCTGGCAAATATATCCTGGGTATTGAATGTGATGGAGAAAACTATAAATCATCTAAAGTTGCAAGAGATAGGGATCGTCTTAGAGACCAAGTATTAAATGGTCTTGATTGGAATTTATATCATCTTTGGTCAACAGATTGGTATAGAAACAGAAATTTTGCCCAAATAAAGCTGATTAAATCCATTGATAAAGCTAAGGAAAAAATTAAGATTGAAGAAGAAAAAAGAATTAAAGAAGAAGAGTTGCTTAAAGAAAAAGAAAGACTTGAGCAGGAAAAAAGACTTGCAGAAATGAAACTTGAAGAGGAAAGGAGAATTGAAGAAGGAAAAAAATCTAAAGAAGGCGAACTTGAACAAGATGGATTTGAACGAAAAAAACTTGATGGAGAGTTTGAAGAAGAAACAGGTATTTTTGAAGGAATAATCAATTGTGAAGAAGAGAATGATATAGTTGAAGAATTTAAAGAAAAAAAAGAATTTAAAAATGGAAAAATAGCTATTGAAGAGGAGGATATAGTTCTTAAAGAAAAAAAAGAAGATTTTGAAGAGAATAGTAATGTAAATAATAATAAAAAAGATAATGAAGAAAATATTGACACTAAATTTAAATTTAAAAAATCTTTAAAGGATTTTATTAATCCAAATAATAAAAATAACAATTTTAATAATTCTAATAAAAGTAGTATTAATAATAAAAGTAGTATTAATAATTCTAATAAAAATAATAATAAAGAAAACATGGGATATAATTATAGTTACTGTGATAATGAGAAACATGTTGAAGATGAAAATTATAGTAAAAATGATAAAAATCAGTTGAATGAAGATAATGATTATTTAGAGGAAATAATATCTAACTTTGATGATAACTATGATAATGTAACTAAAGATTATTCTAATGTTGAAAATCATAATATAAAATCTGAAAACTTTATTGAAAATAATGGACTTAATAAACATGACCAAAATCAAGATATTTACGGCGACCTTTCAAATGATGATTATTACAACCTAACAGACCTTAGCAATCCTCTTAGTAAGAATGCTATTATTGAAAATCAAAAGGATAATAACCCATTTAATGTTTTATCAGGATTAAAAAACGAAGTTAAATACATAAAAAAAGCTTTGAAACAGATTGAAAACAAAACTCCAAGAGAAACAATTCAAATCATCGATAGAACAGATGATGAACTTGAAGAAGGTAATAATTATATTAATAAAAAAATAGATTATAAAGATTCAAATCTGATAAATAAAAATGTAACTATTAATGATAAGTATTTAGAGGACAATAATTTAATTGATGATGATTTTGAGATTAATAAAAATGTAGAATTTAATTATGAAGAATATTCTGATGAATTTTTAGAGGATATAATTAATAAAGTTGACACACCATTTAACTTGGAGAATCAGATGAAACATGTGGACGATACCATAATTCCTAAAAAATTAAAAGATATTAAAAATTCCATAGAACCATATAAGAAAACCAAGTTAAATATAAACAAAACACTTGATGAATTTTATAGAACTCCTGATAAAGAAATTAATCATATGATCAACAAAATCGTTTTAACTGAAGGTCCTATACATATTAAAGAAGTAATTGGGAGAATGAAAGAAGGTTTAAAACTCAGTCGTGCTACTTCAAAATTTAAGAATAAGGTTAATGAAGCTATTAAAAATAGTGAGAATGCAGGATTAATTTTTGTCGATGATAAATTTCTATTTTCAACGAAAGAAGCCACTACTCAGGTTAGAAAACGTGAAAAACCTAATATAGACTTAATCTCAGATATTGAAATTGAAGAAAATATTCGGATGATTTTAGAGCAAAATAACACTTTAAAGAATAGGGATTTAATTAAACAGGTAGCTAAGAATTTTGGTTTTAAGTCAGCTACCAAAAAAACAAGTTTAAAGGTTGCTTATGTTATTGATTATTTACTTGCTAAACAAGCTTTATTATCTGAAGATGATGTATTAAAATGGAATAATTAAATAATTTTAAAAAAAGTTGTAATGATCTTTAAATTAAAGAAAAACTTCGTTTTTCTAAATTCAAAACGAAGAATTAATTCTTCTAAATTGAAAAATAAATTTTCAATAATAAAAAATTTTAAATTAAAATTTAAATAATTTCAAGAATAATTTTTTTAATAAAGTTTTTAACAAAGGTTATAAAAGTTTTGTTAAGTTTTATAGTCATTATAGTATATCACCAAATTTTTGGAAAAATATTTAGAATTTTTTTAATGTAAAATATTCATTTGTCCATAGTTTAAATTAAAAATTCAACTTATTTAATAATATAATTCTATATTTATAGTTTAATATAATATTTAATAAATTCTAACTTTTTATATTAAAAAATATTTATTTTAATTAAAAATAAATTTAAAACACTGTATTTCTTTTATACAATTTTTTATAATGATATTTTAAAGGTTTAAATATGAAGTATTGAAAATATAAAACCATAAAATATATAAGTATGTTGTGCAATTAGTTATAAATGAGAGGTTGTAAACCTTTGTGGAGTTTTTTCAATTTTTCATGGTTTCTTTATATATAAAAAACTCCACACTTTTTTACAGCCTCATTTAATTATTTGTTATATTACTTTAGTTTTGTTTAAATAATAGAAGATAAAACAATATGGTATAAAATAATAGACCAAGAAATCATTTATATTGGATATGATATAATAACTCCACGAAAAACATGACTTAATTAAGATATATACTCGTCCATTATTATCCATTATAATTAATCAGAAAATATAATTTAATCTCAAAAGAAATAATTAAGGAGCATATAGAAATACTGCATTTCCACAATCATAAATCTGTATATAACCTTCTTTTTCCATTATTTGCTTTTCACTCATCCCTCCATCTTTAAAAGCTATTGAATAGCTATAATTATTGAATAGTTTGGCTAATTTGTGCTTTTGGCAGGATTCACGACTTTTCCATTCATCTCCAAGAACCCATTTATAGTTAGGTTCACTTATTCTAATCCTTTTAAACCCGAGTTTTTCATATATCTGACATTTATTATAAGCTATATCACAATAACTAATCACAGAAGGATAATTATGCTCTTTTAAAAAGATATTAAATGCTTTTCTTGCAAATCCATGGATTACGGTTGCTTTCTTGCTGCATAACCTATATAATTCATAGTCTCCCTTGCTTTTATTTCTTGCTTTTGTAAAGGTCATACAAGACATTATCTCTTCAGTTTTTTTATGAATAGCTGCATATCCTCTGGTTTTATTCCCTGATCCTTGTCTATGGTTTTCATCTAAAAATTCTTTAACACGAACTCCTCTTTTAATTAAGTACTGATAACTATGTATATGTGTAGGTTTTAATAATATGCTCAAATATTTATCTAATTTATTCAAATCTTTCTCAAACAAATGAATTAAATGAATATCTTTGCTATTCGCTTTTTTAGTTCTATTGAAGTAATAATATTTATTTATTCCTATTGATTTGTCTTTAAACATGTTCGTTAAATCATCTGTCAATATTGGATTTATATCAATAGCTATATTTGCTTCAGGAACATATATATCAAATCTTTCGTATTCTTTTTTAAATGGATTATGCCCTACTTTGTATTCAATATCATGGGACTCTAACCAATTCAATACATAAGATAAATGAAAACCAAGATTTAATTCATGACCTGAAAACTTTTCACATAATTCATCCTGTGTTTGACTATGTGGTTCTGTTTTAGAAGTTTTAGAGTTATTAATAATCTTATAATTCAATATCTCTACCTTTTTCTATAAAGCTTTCACCAATATTTAAATTTAATAATCAATTTTTATTAAATGCCCGTTATTAAATGAGAAAAAGCTTCATTTAGTTTTTTTTAATAGAACAGAAATGAGTAATTATTTATAGAATTTAGAATAGAGTAATTAGCTATTCAGTTGATTAAACCAGATATTCTTAATTCTTATGAGTATTTTAACTTTTTAAAACGAGTTAATTGTAATACGAAAATTCAATCTTATATTATTGTTAATAGTGTTTAGTATTTAAATGTTTCTATAATTGATAAATTGTATATTTTTCTGTATTTTACTTAATTTTTTACACTTTTTTCAATGTATATTGATTTTTATAAAAATATCTAAATTTTTACATTATATACAATAAATTACAAAAGTTATAAACTACAAAAGTTTATTTAAATATCAAGTTCAACTATGAAAAATACGAATAGATAACCAAGTAGAAGGTTTTAAAAGTGAAAATAATAATAAATGGAAAATATCATGGAAAAGATGAAAAAATAGATGTTATAAATCCATACAACCAAAAAACAGTAGATAATGTTCCTAAATGTGATAAAAATGATGTTAAAGAAGCCATCAAATCTGGCAAAAACTCACAAAAAATATTAAACGAATGGTCTGCTTATAAAGTATCAAATGGATTATATTCTGCCTATGAAGATTTAAAAAAAGAAAAAAAGAAAATAGCTAAAACAATTACTGAGGAAACTGGTAAACCAATCAAAGATTCTCTTATGGAAATGGAAAGGTCTGTTGAAACATTAAGGTTATCATCTGAAGAAAGTAAAAGGGTCTATGGAGAAACTATTCCATTGGATGCTGGATTAGGGGGAAAAGGATTCTTTGCATTTACACAAAAATTACCATTGGGTGTTGTGGTGGGAATAACACCATTCAATTATCCTGTCAATTTAGCTATTCATAAAATAGCTCCAGCAATAGCTGCAAAAAATTCAACAGTACTAAAACCATCAATTAAAGCACCTATTTCGTCTTTAAGGTTATGTGAAATAATTGATAGTTATTTTCCAGATGGTGTCATAAACACTATTACTGGTTATGGTAGTGAACTTAGTGATGAACTGATCCTAAATCCTAATGTGGATAAGATAACATTCACTGGAAGTGTTCCAGTTGGTGTCATGATTAAAAATAAGGCTGGAATGAAAAAAGTTAGTTTAGAGCTTGGAGGTAACGATCCATTAGTTGTGCTTAAAGATGCAAATATTGAAAAAGCTGTTAAAGGTGCAACTCTTGGTTCTTACCTATATTCTGGACAAGTTTGTATGGGAGTTAAAAGAATTATTCTGGATAATGAAATAGCTGATGAGTTTTTAGATCTATTTATTAAGGAAACTAAAAAGCTGAAAATAGGTGATCCAATGAATATGGAAACAGATATTGGACCATTAATTGATGAAAAAGCAGCTGAAGTCGTTGAAAAATCTGTGAATAAATCTGTTGAAAATGGTGCAATAGTAATTTATGGAGGTAAAAGAAAAGGTAACTTTTTCCAGCCCACAATCTTAGACAACTTATCTACAAATATGGATATAATTGTTAATGAAACTTTTGGACCTGTTTCTCCAATTATAAGAGTTGATGGTGTTGATGAAGCTATTAAAATAGCTAATAACTCTGATTATGGTCTTCAAGCTGGGATTTTCACAGAGAACATTAATAGTGCTTTAAAATGTGTAAATGAAATTGAGGCAGGAACGGTTTTAGTGAATAAACAATCCACATTTAGAACTGATAATATGCCTTTTGGAGGATTTAAATTAAGTGGTATTGGTAAAGAAGGAGTTAAATATGCTGTTGAAGATATGATGAAAATAAAACTAATAGGTCTTAACTTAAGAGGATAATATAATTTTCATGCATTAAATACTATTTTTTGATAAACTTTTTTTCATAGAAAGATAGATCACATTTGTTTTTTATAATATTGAAATATTCTTAGTTATTATAGTCCTTGATATTAATAATTTAATTAATAAATTTTTTATATAATCTTCTGTTATTAAAAATATCTTCAAACATGACTTATTTCACTATTAAATAATTATAAAATTAATTATATTAATAAAATACACTATTTAATTAAATAAAACTTGAAATAAAATAATATTATATTTATTTAAAAAGTCCATTAATTAAAAAAATTATGTCAAGGACTATATTTTCAAAATGTTGAAAACAACTCCCAGAAATCATATCTACAAATTGTAAACCAAT
Source organism: Candidatus Methanovirga australis (assembly GCA_031272765.1). Classification (GTDB taxonomy): domain Archaea; phylum Methanobacteriota; class Methanobacteria; order Methanobacteriales; family Methanobacteriaceae; genus Methanovirga; species Methanovirga australis. The sequence continues at coordinate 14,513 of JAISTD010000174.1, forward strand.
ATATTTATTAGAATTAATGTGTTTAATATCTGTTTTTTAGTAAAATCCTGTGATTATTTATTATTTTAAATTAATTTTTTACTAATTTTAAAATAGTATACTAACTCTCTGATGGACAAATAAATCATATTTATTTTAAAAAGTTTTCAATTAAATTTCTTGTTCCATTTAATGAGTCAATTGGAATACCTTTAGGCATATAACCTAACTCACCATTAACTTCCTTTAAAATATTTGAACCATCTCCTAAAAACATTCCTTCACTTACCACTCCCAAAAAATTCATTGGAGGCAAGATAGCTATTCCAACACGATTTCCTTCTTTAACACTTAAATCGTTTGTAATCACTTTAATAG
>JAISTD010000066.1 GCA_031272765.1 Candidatus Methanovirga australis
TTTAACTTTAAATATAGTAAATAAAAATAAAAAGTTAAAACCTATTCACATACATATAAATTTTTCTCCTCCTATAACTATTCCAGAAGTTAAAAAAGAAAAAGAAAAAAAAAGCGAACTCCCTCCTTTGCCTAAACTCCCTAATGAGCCATTACCTAATCTTCCACCTGATTTAGAACTTCAAGAAAAAATACTCAATCAAAGAATACAACACACTATGAAAGTTAGAGAAGCTTTACAAAAATTAAAAGACTATGATATCTCAAAAGAAAATAATATAATTTTATTTTAGAGAAAATATAAAAGGAGTAAAATGTCAAGTTTAAAAATATTTCCTAATACTTACTTTGGAAGTAAATTTTATTTAAGAAAAAAAATATTACCTCATATCCCAGATTTTGACAAATTTGTTGAACCTTTTGGAGGTAGTGCAGAGATTAGTCTTCAATTAATGCTCCATTACAAAAACCTCGGTCAAAGAAAAACTTTTATAATCAACGACTTTAATACTTATGTAATTTTATTTCATGCCTATATGAAATACTATCCAGACTTAATTAAAGAGAAAATAAAAAGACTTACAAAACCTGAGTTTTTAGAATTACGTTCAAAAGAACAACATGATGAATGGGATATTTTTAATTTGTGGTTTAATTGCTATCAAATGTATATGAGTTTTAGAAAGTGCGACGGTAAATTTTCAAGACCATGGGGAAATAAATTTAGTTTCAAACCGGATAAGATAGACCTTTGTCATGAATTGTATAATTACCACGATGTTCATTTCTTTAATAAGAACTACAAAGAACTTGACTATTCAGGAGACCATACTTTTGTTTATTTAGACCCTCCTTATCAACAAACTTTTGTCCAATATTCTTCACCTTTTTGTTGGGAAGAGTTTGAAAATTTTTTAAAAAATTTAAATAAAAAGTGGTTATTATCTACAAATTTACACTGTCAGTTAGGGAAAGAAGTTGAACATGTTCAAATAACAAGTGGTTTTAGTAGAAAAACTCCAAAAGAAAAAAGAGACGAATATTTGTTTGAAAAATAAAAAAAATTTTTTATTATTTTTTTTTTACTTAAAATAAAATGACTTTATTAAACCCAACTTCAAATGTTAATAATTCAGCTTTTACTATGTTAGATGGTCCTATGAATGAATTCTACAATGAAGTAGATGAAGCAATTACAGGGGGAGATGCTGTAAAGGCTACTTATAGAATAGTTTCTATGCCAGCTTATAACGCCCCTAATCCTGTTGATAGTGCCAGTTTTACAACAGTTGCTCTTAATGAGAGTGGTCCAATGGTTGTTTGTTTAGAGAATAGTTATATATGTTGTGATATTTGTTTAGATTTAGAATTAACTGTTCCTATTGTTCAAGATAGTCATAGTGAAAATGGAGCAGCAAGTGGTCATAGAGTAGGTTTAGACCAAGTTTGGTTCATAGGTTGGAAAAGTTCAATGGAAGCAATACAAAGGTATGATATATTAGTTAATTCAACACCTTTTTATTCTCAGGCTTTTTGTGGTGAAGAAAGTTTTATTCAATACCAAACTTATCCTGATAGTAAATTAAATAGTGAGCCATTTGTTTTAACTTCTTATGAAAATGCTTCTACTATGTCTCCTTGTCTTTGTGGAACTTATATTTTAATTAAAGGTCAAACAGCTAATTTAAAAGATAATAATAATCCTGCGGCAGCTGATTATTTAAAAAGAACACAAATAGATAAAATTAAAGTAAAAATTCCTATAAAAATTCCTTTAACAAGTTTCTTAATTCTTAGAGATATGAAATATTTAATGAGTTGGATGGGGAAGTGGGAATTAAGACTATATTTCTCTCCTCAAAATTTAGTAGTATTACCTGTTAAACCACAAGTTGTTGATAGATGGTGGGATAGTATTCTTTATAAATATAATAAAACACCTATAACAGATTGGCAAGATTTTGCCCCTGCTCAAAATTTTTACAATGATGGGGTAGCTTCAAGTGGAAAAGGTGTTCCTAAGGCACAAGCAGAAATTCGTCAAAAATATCCAGAGATGAAAGGTTGGTTTAAATGGGACCTTGCTAAAAGAATACCAGGTCATCGCCCTGAAAGTAAATGGCAAGCAAGTGAAAGTTTTATACAATTTGGTGACCCAATATGGGCTTGCACATATATAGGTAGTGGTCCTCCTAATCACTATGCTAATTATGACCCTAATCATCCTAATACTACAACTCATTGGGGAGAAACTTGTTTAAAGTTGAGTAAAATGACTATGCATGATGTTCAAACTATTCATATGCAATTTATGATTAGAACAGATGTTTTAGAAATGTTAAAAAGTAAATACCTTAGTGATAAACCTTTAACTTTTCCAGTTTCAACAATTCAAGTATCAAGATTTACAGGAATACCTCTATGGGGTCAAGAAGTAAAGAAAGGTCAAAGTAAGCCTTTTACTATGGTCTTAAACCAAGCTATGAATAATGTTAATACAATAGTAATTTTACCTTTCGGCAGTTTTTACCAACATACAGTTTGTTATCAACCTTGGATTAAAAATTTCCAACTATTTGCAGGGGAATTTGGAACTTATCCTATTCAGCCAATAGATACATTTGAAACTTATGACAATAGACTTCACATAATGAGATATTTAAATTATATTTATGATAGTTTGAACGCTAATGGTAGTCCTTTTTATAATATTAGTAAGAGATTTGCTAACCAATACCAGAATAGAATATTTTTAACAAGATGT
>JAISTD010000088.1 GCA_031272765.1 Candidatus Methanovirga australis
CCGCTCAAAAAGATACTTCAAATGAATCAATAACAAGTGAAGTTAATGAAGATATAATGGATAATCAATTTTATTTAGGAGCCAAGAATGAACACCAGAGTGATCATTTCATTTAAAATCTTATTTGAATTTATTTTTTAAAAATTTTTCTAAAAAGTGAGATTAATTAAAATCCTATTTTAAATAATAATTTTTTTAACGAACAAAGTGAGTGGAGCTAAACTTAATAACAAGAATAGCGACTAAGAAAATTATTTTTAAAACAATTATTTTATCTCGCTAACGCTCGGCAAATTTTAAAACGAATGTGCGTTTCACTCGCTATATTAAACAATCATACCACACTTCTCTATGACTCTTTGCTATGACACTCATTGTTAAAGCTTCTCTCAAACTATCTTCATCAACTTTTAATTCATGAATCCGCTTAGAAAATTCATATGCCCGATGAATATTTTTACAATTCTCATAAATATTAACTATATCTTCATCATGAAAAATTCTCCATACAGCTACTTTCCCTAATATCTCATAATGATTCTCATCCAAATAGTAAAGAATATGAACCCAACCTGATTTATAAAGATCAATACATCTATATTTACATTTCTCTAAATCTATTTTTTCTAACATTATTTTTTAATTTAAAATAAAAATGCACGATATTACAGAAGAACATTTTCGTATTCATTTTGATGATGAAAACATTAAAACTGATCTTCATGAATTAATGCATGAAACAAACTATTTAAAATGCCGAATAAATCTATTTCTCATTAGTGATAAAGATTATTTTAAACAATTAAGTCTTAAAAAACAAGAACACAGAATTAAAACTAAGTATTTATCCCTGTTCAATAAATTAAAAAATGAAGAAACGACTTTTAGAGATCAACGTAATGGTTTAGATTTACTTCATAGTGTCTATTATTTATTTGAAGATTTAGTTAAAATATATAATAAAAGTTTATATAATAATGGTTTATATAAGGAGAGTTTAAAGATGAATATGAATTTTGAAGAATAAAAGTTTTTATTCATAATAATCTAAACCAAGCATAGGATTCCTTTTTATATAAACTCGGTTATGAGGTTGATCATGAATCCCTTTTATCTCGAAAATTCTTATTTCATATCCTTCCTTCGGTTCATATTCTGGTAAAAATCGATGCAGATATTGTTGTGTAAAAACTGTATGTGAATTAAATTTATTTCTACCAAATATTGCCCATTCATGCATATTTAATTTAATTTGATTTGGTTGTATTTCACACATTTTCTCATAAAGATTATCTAAAATATCAGTTCTTCTTCTTCCTTTTGTAAAAACATTTTTCATCAATGATTGAAAATTATAGTTTATATTATATACTTGTAAAATTTGGAAGTATTTATCATCCAAGATACCTCTATATAATTTAAACCAAGTGGAATTAATGATTTGATTTTTTAACGAAATATCAATCGTTTCAAAATCACTTTTGAATAAATTCATCAATAAATCATTTTCATGAATAGACATTAAATGAGATACTATCACAGGATTAAGTATAAGAGCGCTATTATCTTTTGTAAGCCAAACACCACAGTGCCACATAAGTTCTTGTCTTCGTGTTGATTCCCAGTTATCATCAGGATATAATTCTTTAATATCTTTACTCTCTGGGAATAATAATGTGATCAACATTCTTTGAAAGTAGAATTGGCGATTGTTTATTGATTTATTTTTGTAATTTATTTTATCCAGCATCATAAAGGTGGTAGTTATCTTGTTGAATTGATCTTTTACTTTATCAGTATAAAAAGGGAATAATAGTTGAAAATCTTCTTGATTCATTCTTTTAAAAATGAACTTAAATTTACCAAAAATTTTTTCAAAAATTTTCCCCTACTCACTATCGTTCGACTCGTTTCACTCGTAAAAAGTGAGATTAATTAAAATCCTATTTTAAATAATTTTATTTTTTAATTTTTAAGAAAATATGGCTTTAAATAATAAATATAAACCTAATACTCAAAAACAATACCCTACATACGATTCTCAAACCTATTGGGGATATGAAAATTTTTTAAGTAAATATGATTTAGAATACAATAAACCTGAACCTGATGTTAAACGTTTTAAACCAAAAGAATATTACCGAGATTTTAGTGATGATGATTATAAAATCCCATACAGAGAAAAACCTACGAAAAATCAATACAAAACAGAATATAATGAAACAACGCCGGAGCAAGATTATTGGATAGATAGTAAAGGTAATAAAAGATGTAGAGTCAGGAAATATTAAATTTTAATTTTAAATTAAAAAATGAATTCATGGGGAAAACCTCCTCAAACAACAGACTATAAAATAGGATTTAGCGGAGTAAAAAAGAATGACAAAAATAACTATAAAGATACATTTGAATGGGGTAAAAATATTAAAAAACCTATAAATAAACTTTCCTTACAACAAATTCCATTAGAAAATATTTTTGAAAAATGTAAAACAATAGAGGATCCAGCGAGTCGTATTGAATGTATTATTAATAATACTCTCTACCAACTACCTGATCTCTCATTAAATAATATTCGGTCTATATTTCAAATGATTTTAGAAGATATTAAAAAAATTAAACCTTGGAAAAACTTAAATTAAAATAGTTTTTTAAATAATTATTTTTGCGAAGCCTTGATTATGAAGATTTAGAACAATAGTGAGTAAATGATTGAATTCACGGATACATCCCAACCATTAATTATTCCTAAAACGAATGAAAATGAAAATAAACTTCATGAAACTAAACCTAAGAGACATCATTATGAACCTGCTCTTGATACTGATTTAGATAAATTAACTAAAATAACCTTACTCAATGAAACTCTTATTGATCCTCCTCTTTATACTG
>JAISTD010000102.1 GCA_031272765.1 Candidatus Methanovirga australis
ATATATTGATATGTTAATATTAACTCTCCATTGATTTATGTTCCTAAATTTTTTTAATCATTGGATTATCAACTATTGATTATAAGAATAGCTATAATGTGAATTTTTAGATTTCTAAATTATAAGTACAAAAAGTTTATATATTCTAATTATCATATAATACATTAAGATACAATTGGAATTATATAAATAGTTTAAATATAAAAAAAAGATTTAAACAAATTAATGTTTAATTATTTTATATAAATATAGAAGAGAGATTAATGATATAAATGACAAAAACTGTTGAAAATTTAACTAAAGCATTTATTGGTGAAAGTCAAGCAAGAAATAGATATACAATATATAGCAAGCAAGCTGTTAATGAAGGATATCCACAAATCGCTGATATTTTTTTACTTACTGCTGAAAATGAAAGAGAACATGCCAAATGGTTGTTCCGTTTAATTAACCAGATAAAAGAAAACGATGACCCCATTGTTGTGGAAGCAGATAGTCCTAATGTATTTGGAGGCACCGCAGAGAACTTAAAAGCTGCTATTGGAGGAGAACATTTTGAAACATCTGAAATGTATCCTGAATTTGCAAAAATAGCTAAAGAAGAAGGTTTTACTGAAATAGCTGATAGATTAGAAAGTATTGGTAAAGCTGAATCTCATCACGAAAAAAGATTCCAATTATTGCTTGATAATTTAGAAAAAGGAACCTTGTTTTCGAAGGATAAAGAAGTTAATTGGATGTGTCAAAAATGTGGACTTGTTTTAAATAGTAAACAGGCTCCTGCTAAATGTCCATCTTGTGATCATCCAACTAAATACTTTGAAATAGTTTGTGATGAATACTAAATTTATAAATATCCATTTTTAAAAGTTTCTGCTCATAAATAAAAAATAACTATTAAGGAGATGATTTCTATGGTAGGAGAAGGTAAATTACTTAAATGTAAAATATGTGGTAGTGTATTAGAAAAACTTGTTCAAGGTCCTGAAACTGCTAACTGTGATGACCTTGAAGAATTAACACCTAAATATGATGGTGAAGGTTCTCAAAAGCATGTGCCAATTCTTGAAAGAGACGGAGATAATGTTATTATTAAAGTTGGTGAGATTACCCATCCAATGGAAGTTGAGCATCAAATATGCTTCATTGAATTAATCGATGAAGATGTGACTTACAGAAAAACTCTAAAGCCTGGCGAAGAACCAAAAGCTGTGTTTAAAGTTGAGACAGATATTAACAAGTTAAAAACAAGAGAATATTGTAATGTTCATGGTTTATGGGAAGCTTAAATAGTTTTTAACGGACTAAGGAAGATTATTCCTTATTCCTTTTGTTCTTATTTTATATTACTCCTAAAAACACCATTCTTCTAAATCAAATAGAAAATAAAAATTTTTCAATTCTAAGACCTAATTATTCAATTTCTTTAATATTGGACACCTAATTTCCTAAAATAGACTCATAATTTTTAATTATTAAAAGTTATTATATTTATTGAAAATATTAACTTTATTACAAGAGAATAATAACAAAATTTAAATACTTAATAAAAAATAATCAAAACAACTACTTATATATAAAAATTGTACTGTTATTAAGGAGAAAAAAGATGCATATACCTGATGGTTTTATACCAATTTCACAATGTATAGTGTACTATGTTATTGTGATTTTTGTAGGCTATTTTGCTGTTAATTGGGCAAAAAATAACTTAGATGAAAAACAAATACCCTTACTCTCTGTTCTTGGTGCAGGAGTATTTGCAATAATGTCTATGAATATTCCCATTCCTTGGGGGACCAGTGGACATATGATAGGTTCTCCTATTGTCTCTATTTTACTTGGAAGTCCTTTCGCTGGATTTTTAGTTATGACAGTTGTACTTATAATACAAGCATTAGCCTTTGGAGATGGAGGAGTGACAGTCCTTGGAGCTAATATATTCAATATGGGAATTATTGCCTCATTTTTAGGGTTTTATATTTTTAAAGCCTTAAAACCATTAATTCATGCTATTCCATCTGTATTCATAGGAAGTTTCTTAGCAATATTTATTACATCAATAGCCTGTGCTTTAGAATTATTTATAGCGGGAACATTCCCATTAACAGCAGGATTAGTTTTCATGGGATTATACCATTTTGTAATAGGTATTGTTGGTGAAGGAATAATCAGTGCAATAGTTTATATGGCTATTAACAACCTTAGACCAGATTTAATAAGTAAAAAGAGTTTAGATTTAAAAAGAGAGGATTAAAATGAATACTGAAGATAAAAAATTATTAATAATTGGGCTTACAATAGCTATTGTAATAGGAATTCTTGCACCATTTTTCGCTTCAACCAATCCTGATGGATTAGAAAGCACAGCAGAGAAATTAAATCCAAATGCTCTTGAATCTAAACCATTTATTAACTCAATAATGCCAGATTATAATATTCCAGGATTAGGTGAAACTCCTTTCTCAGGAGTAATAGCTATTTTTATTGGTGTTATAATTGTTTTTGCTCTTGCCTATGGTATTGGAATTCTTCTAAAGAAAAGGTCTTAATACCAATCTAAAAGGAATAATCTTAATGAAAACATCAGTGAATACGCTTGAAAGAGAAGCAAGAAAGAAAAGTGCCATCCATAACTTAGATTCAAGAATAAAACTGATAATGACATTAATAATAATAGTGTATGGTGTCTACACTACCAATCTATTAAATCTTCTTTTAATCGAAATATACATAATATTCCTTGTTTTTCTATCCAAAATATCATTAAAATATTATCTCAAAAGAATAGTTTATATTCTTCCTTTTGGAGGTTTCATAGCTATTTTTCAGCCTTTTATTAGACCTGGAGATATTTTATACACTCTACCTTTTGGACTTAGTTTAAGCTATCAAGGAGTTCAATTTGGAATTCTACTTCTAAGCAGACTTACAGTATCCATTTCAATGATAGTTCTGTTCTCTTCATCCACACCAATGAACAGTATTATTAATGCAATGAGAAGATTAGGATTTCCAAAAGTCCTATCAATGATTTTATCATTGACAGTCAGATATTTATTTGTATTCTTTGATGAACTTGATAACATTAGAAATGCACAAAAATCAAGGTGTTTTAATATTTGGAACCACAAAATCAGCTATATGTGGATACTAAGACAACTTGGATACACTATAATGATGATATTCCTTAATTCTTTTGAAAAAGGAGAAAAAATCTATTTTAGTATGTTAAGTAGAGGATACAATGGTGAATCAAATCAATATATTGAAGAACCTTCTATGAAACATATTAATTATTTTGTTTTGATTTTAACAATAGCTATTATTATTTTTATAGAATTAAAATAAAATTATTAAGCAATTAATAAAAAACTTAAAATCAGAAAAAACTATTACATATTGATGATAGGTAATTAAATGTATATTCTTGAAGCAAAAAATTTAAACTATAAATATCCTGATGACACAGTAGCTTTAAACAATGTTAACTTTAAAGTAGAGAAAGGAGATATGGTTTCATTGCTTGGACCAAATGGGGCAGGAAAATCAACACTTTTTCTACATTTCAATGGAATTTTTACTCCAACAAGTGGAGAAATATTCATAAACAATAAAAAATTAGAGTACGACAAGAAAAGTTTGGTTAAAGCTCGTCAAACTGTGGGTATTGTATTCCAAAACCCTGATGATCAGCTATTTGCACCTACCATTGAAGAAGATATTGCATTCGGTCCTCTTAATCTTGGAAAATCATTGGAAGAAACTAAAGAATTAGTTGAAAGCTCTTTAAAAAAAGTGAGTATGGAAGGTTTTGAAAAAAAGCCTCCTCATCATTTAAGTGGAGGGCAGAAAAAAAGAATAGCTATTGCAGGTATTTTAGCTATGGCTCCTGAGATAATGATTTTAGATGAACCAACCTCTGGTCTTGACCCTAAAGGAGCTTCACAAATTTTACAATTGCTATATGAACTTAATGAAGAAGGAATTACAATAATAATCTCTACCCACGATGTTGACTTAGTTCCATTATATTCTAAAAAAATAAATATAATAAATAATGGAACTATTATTAAACAAGGAACTCCTAAAGAAGTCTTCGAAGATATAAATATGATAAGAAGTTCTAACTTACGTTTACCTCGAATAACTCATTTAGCAGAAATCCTTGATAAAGAAGATGATATTAAATTAATGGATAATGGTTATCCTTTAACAATATCACAAGCACGCAGAATAATTTTGGATAAACTCAAATAAAAATTTGTTGAGTCAAGTTACTGGGTTAGTTTGCTGACTTATAGCCTATTAATAATATTTACAATATAATTAATAATAGCAATTATAGTTTTGAGAATTAAAAAGAGGAAAACAATGAAAAAAGATATTAATATTTTTAAAGAGGTTATCAAACTTGAAAACAAAGGATACGAATTATCTAATACACAAAAAATACTTTTAACAACAGATGGTTCTATAACAGCTATCTTAGATGTTTTAAATGGTAAAATAGCTATTAAAACACTTACTCAACAATTTGAAAAAGCTGACTCCAGAATAGCTAAAATCTTAGATATTGAAGAAAACGAAGAGGTTAATTATAGAGTAGTTTTAATGCATAAAGATGATAAACCTTTAATTTATGCAACATCATATATTCCTTTAAAAAGATTAGAACATAATATTAAAGAAGATTTAATTAAAGCAAATATACCAATAGGAAGAATGCTTAGAAAATACAATATTGAGTCAAGGAGAGAAATAGAAGCTATTGGTATTGAACCAAAAACCGATGAACTATTGAAGTTATTCAATTCAAATGCTGATCTTCTTACAAGAGAATATGTAATAATTAAAGATAATGAAAAATTAATATGGATTAAAGAAACATTTCCATTAGATTATTTCACAGAATAGTCGTTTAATATGGTTATTTTGGAAAATTTTTTTAATTTTCAATAGAATTATTTACATTCAATATTTACAAGCCAAAAAATGGTCTTGAAAAATGTAAAAAAATATATATTGAAATAGAATAAATAACTAATTAACATACATTAATAGAAATAATGAAAAAGTAAAATAAATGATTGAAATGCAAATTGTAGCAGATATAGGTGGCATTCCTGGAGTAGATTGTAAAGGGTTTTGTAAATACTGTTATTTTAAAAAAGTTAAATACACAGAACCTTTAGGTTGCATTAGTTGTTCTCCTGGAAAAATTGGTTGTTCACGTTGTGGAGAAGAGTTAAGGGAGTCAAAAAATAATTTTAAGCTTCCATTCATAGTTATGAGTGAAATACAAAGCACTCTAATGTTAGGAAATTGCAAAGACGAAGATTTAAAAGTGAACATTAGTGGAGGAGGAGATCTCAGTTGCTATCCTCATCTAAATGAATTAACAGCTACCTTAAATCAATTTGGTCTTAACAGTCATATTGGTTATACAAGTGGAAAAGGGTTTGAGAACGGTGAAATAGCTAACACATTAATAAACAATGGAGTAGATGAGGTAACTTATACGGTTTTTAGCACAGACCATAGCCTTAGAAAAGAATGGGTTAAGGATCAAAATCCTAATGAGTCTTTAAAAGCATTGAAAATCTTTTCAGAAAATATTGAAGTTCATGGAGCCTCAGTCATAATTCCAGGAATAAACGATGGTGATGTTCTACTAAAAACATGTAGTGACCTTGAAAGTTGGGGTGCTAAGGCACTGATTCTTATGAGATTTGCAAATACAATTAATCAAGGATTAATACTTAAAAATGCCCCTATTCTTAAAGATGTTAAGACACATAGTGTAGAAGAGTTTGAAGATTTAGTGAAAGAAATTAATTCTCAATTTAATCTTAGAGTAACTGGAACACCTGTATTCGATCCTGAAACTAATGCTCCTTTTGCAATAGCTAAAGATGGGAATGAAATATATTTGCAGTTTATTCAAGAGGTTACTGGTGAAGCAACCATAATTTCATCTAAAATAGCTGGTCCATATATCGCTAAAATTTTTGAAAAAATTGGAGCAGACGATGTTAATGTAGTTTACACTGAGAAAGAAATAGCTTGTTTAATAACAAAGGAAGATCTTGAAGATATTGATCTCTCTGAAGTTAAAGATGCTGTAATAATTCCAGGAAGGTCTTTTGTCCATAATTTAGATGCTGAAAGGATATTTTCTAAAGATGGGAAAGAAAGAGTTGTTGGTAGAGGTCCTGATAAGTTAAGTGTCGATGGGGAAATGAGTGGAACTTTAACTGAAGAACAAGTTATTGAAAGAGAATTAGAAGAATTTAGAGAATTAGTACAGGCTATTAATTTCTTTGGAATGAAAAAAAGATAGATCTTTACTAATAATATGAACTTAATAATTAGAAACATACTAACAATAGAGGATATGATTAATATAAATATTTAGTAATAACTATTTAAAAAAAAGAAAGATTAATAAGGGAATATTAATCAAAATATCTATTCAACTATATCAAGTACAACATGACAAATACCATGTTTTCCTTTTATATCGAATTCCGTGTGTCCTGCTTTAATTGCAGTAACTATAACATAAGGACAAATAAATTTATCATTTTTTCTAGTTACATTAAAATGCTCATTAAAGAAAGTTGAATTAATAGATTCAATTTTTTCCCATTTCTTTGCAGGAATTGTTTTTGAACTTCCAACTTTTATAACAATATTCTTAGTGGCACTGAAATTTCCATTCCAGATAGGCAAAGACACAATACTTTCAGAATCAGCACAACCACAGTCACAATTAATGCAGTCACAAGATGGACATTGACAATCCATTGGTGTAGCTGAAGCAAAACCAATCACAGCGAAAAATACTAACAAAGATACAAGTAACTTATTAATTAATTTCACATTTTCATCTCCTAATGTTTATTTAAATTAATAACACATAATTTAGAACTTTCATATAAATGAAAATTATAGAAAATTCTATTTTTAATTTATAAATACATATTATATAAATTTATTGATTTTAATCTGTGATTTTATCAAAATTTATATTATTTTTTTAAATATATTGCCAAAGTGTCATTCTTCAAACAGAGAAAAGAAACTTTTAAATCGCATCATCATTGAGTTCTTCAGTTCTTATTCTTATCACCTTTTCAATGCTTGATATGAAAATTTTCCCATCACCTATTGAACCTGTTTGACCATTTTCAACAATAGTTTTCACAACATCATCCACTTGTTCTTTTTTAACAACAATTTCTATTCTGACTTTTGGAAGTAAGTCAACACAATATTCAAAACCTCTATAAGATTCTTTTATTCCTAATTGTTTTCCTCTTCCCTTTACTTCCCAAACAGTCATTCCATCACAGCCCAAATCTACAAGAGCATTTTTTATAGATTCAAATCTTGAATCTCTTACAATAGCTACAATTTTCTTCATTCAATCCCCTCTAAAATAATGGTCATAACCTATAACCAGTTTCTTCGTGAACATGGGTATCTAAACCTTCAATTTCAACACTTTCTTTTACCCTTAAACCTATTACTAAATCAACTACTTTAGCTATTATAAAGGTTACAATAAAAGAATATATTATAGTGGAGACAACAGCTATTATTTGAATTATGAGTTGTAAAGGGTTTCCGTTTAAAAACCCATCAACTCCACCAATAGCTGCAACTGCAAATATGCCCGTGGCTATTGTACCCCAAATACCTGAAACACCGTGCATTCCAAAAACATCGAAGGAATCATCATAGCCTAACTTTGGTTTAAGGATTGTTACTGCATAATATGACACTATTGAAGCTCCAATTCCTATAACCATTCCTCCACCAATATTTACAAACCCTGCAGCTGGAGTAATTGCAACAAGTGCAGATACAGCTCCAGACAAAGCACCAAGAACCGTTGGTTTACCATCACGGATTGTATCAATAATCACCCAAGTTATAAGTCCAGTTGCTGCTGCAGTGTTACTTATTAACAATGCCATGCCAGCAAGTCCATTTGCAGCCAATTCAGAACCACCATTAAATCCCATCCAACCAAACCATAAGAATCCTGCTCCTAAAACTGTGTATCCAAGGTTATGTGGTAACAAAGTTTGATCTTTTCGTCTTCCTACTAAAATAGCTACTGCAAGTGCTGATAAACCAGAACAAGTTTCAACTACAGTTCCTCCAGCAAAATCAATTACACCCATCTGTTGTAACCATCCACCACCCCACACCCAATGAGCTATAGGGACATAGACAAGAGTTACCCAGAAAGAGATGAATACTATCCAAGCAGAAAATTTCATTCTTCCAATAACCGCACCTGAAACAAGAGCAGCTGTTATACCTGCAAAGGTTAGTTGAAAAGCTATATAAACCACTGTTGGGATTGTTCCATGAAGATCATTAATACCTATTCCATTTAAAAATAGGTTAAGAGGATTTCCAATTAATCCATTAATTGTTGGACCAAATGCAAACTGATAACCATAGACAACCCAAATTATACTTACAATTGAAAATGCAATTAAAGTTAAAAACATAGTGTTTAACATGTTTTTTTTCTTAGCTAAACCACCATAAAAAAATATAATCCCTGGGATACTCATTAACAATACCAAGATGGTAGAAATAAGCACCCAACTTGTATCTCCATTATTTAAAACATCTGTAACCATATTATTCTCCTATTTTTTATTAATAAACTTCAAATACTTGTAAATAAACTAAAATTTCATTTTTTAAATTTTTCATCTAAAGTTATTCATTGAATATTTTATAGATATATTTCAGTGATGAAAATAAACAATAGTATATCAACAAGAATTTAATCTATGAACTTATTTGCTCTATCATTAAGCTTTAGCTTATTTTATTAAAACTAATCTAATTTATTAAACTAATCTAATTTATTAAAACCATTATCATTAATAATAATTTACTAAATTAATAACATTAAATTTAAATAATAATAAAAACTTATGGATTATAAACAAAAAATATTATTTGAAATTCTTATAATTTAAAAATAACACTTAAAAACTCTTAATATTTAAAAATTTTTTTTCTAACAATGAAACATTTTCATTAAAAAACAAAACAGTATAACATTGTATCTAATTTAAGATACATAATATTAATTTGTAATTAAGATTAATAAATATTTTGGTAGACATCAAAGAGATAAAATGACTATTAATCATGTTTTAATACCAAAAATTGATAAAAAATCCGAAAAAAATATTTTTATGTAACCAACCTTAGGAATTATGAATGAATGATCTCCAAGGTTTATAACTCTTGCAACAATTTGTTCGGGTTGAACAGGGTAAGGATCCTCGATTGGATTATTATCTCCTTTTATTATGAACAATTTGGTTCCATTAACTTCAGTGACCTTAATGACCCGATGAATAATTGGATCTGGAAACCAAACACTATTGTAAACAACTATATCACCAACTTTCACATTATTCGGATCAAACTCATGAATACCTAAAAAATCTGTCTTTTCTAATCCAACAATATCTCCCCTATACATTAAAGGTTCCATACTTCCTGAAACAACTACACTTAAATGTTGAGTAAGCATTAAAGCAACGACAATTATAACAACATAAAAAATTATTTCTCGTAATACATCATTCATTTAACACCACATCCAATTTATTATAAACCCTTTTAAATAGTCTTTAAAACAGATTTTTTTGATTTTTATATACCAATAGTTTGTTTTATTTTTTATTGTTAGAATTGAATTATCTTTATTTAATTTAAAAAAATTTATTTTTTAAATGTCTAAAAAATTATTTTCAATAAAAAAAAAAAAAAAAAAATGAATAATTAAAGATGAAATTTGATAAAAGCTATTTAGCATCTTTCAATGCTTCAACAGCTGCCAATTTTTTACCTGCTAACAAACTAATGCTTGCACCACCACCACTACTAATATGCTCAATTTTATCATCAAGTCCCATTGCAACTGCAGCCGCACCAATATGCCCTCCACCAACAACTGTAAAAGCAGGAGAATCAGCTATTGCATTTAAAATATCATCAGTCCCAGCTGAAAATTTAGAATCTTCAAAAACACCTGCTGGTCCATTTGCAAAAATTGTTTTAGCATTTTTAATTGTATCTTCATATTTTTTAATTGTTTTAACACCAACATCGAAAATAGGCTTATTTGGAATGTTATTAATATCTACATCTAATCTATTACCATTATCTTCAACAGCCACGTCTTCAGGATAGATTATTTTATCACCATATTTTTCAATAAGTTCCTTTGCTTTATCAACCAAGTAATAGTAATCTTTACTTTTAATAAAGTTTTCATTTATCTCAGCTATGTCAACACCAGCACCTTTTAAGAATATGTTAGCAACCAATCCAGTTGTTAATACTGAATCAGCTGTCTTATTTTTCAACACATTTTCTATTACTTCAATAGAATCATCTGCTTTAACCCCACCTAAAACAAAAACACAGGGTCTTTCAGAGTTTTCAATAGCTTGAGTTATTATTCTAACTTCTTTTTCCATTACTCGCCCAGCAGCAGAAGGAACAACTTTAGTAAAACCTACCAAAGATAAATGAGATCTGTGAGCAGTTGCAAATGCATCATTGATAAATATATCTATGTAAGGTGTTAAAGTACTAACAAATAATGTTTTTGATTGTTCTTCAGGAGAACGGCTTAATGACTCCTCTGAAAAGAACCTTACATTCTCAAGAAGTAAAATATCTCCATCAATTAGATTTTCTATTGCATTTATCGCATCGATTGAAAAGATACCATCAACATACTTTACTTCAATGCCTAAAATCTGTGTTAATCTATCAGCATGCTGTCTAAGTGTTGTAAAATCGCTTTTTCCAGGACGACTTTGGTGTGCTAAAAGAATAACTTTTGCTCCTTTCTTTGATAATTCTTCAATGGTTTCAACATGACCTTTTATTCTTGAATCATCTAAAATAATACCAGTATTTGGATCTACTGGAGAATTAATATCTATCCTAACTAAGACTCGTTTACATCTAATATCAAAATCATCAATAGTTTTAAAATCAGCTGACATGACCTCATTCCCTAAATTTTTAATTATTTTAAAGTACATTATTCAAATAAAAAGTGAATTTTCATAAAATATAATAAAATATTTTCAACAAAATATAAAATATAATAATAATTTTTTATATACTACAAATGTTTTTCAATATCTAAAATAGAATAATATTATTGATTAATTAGCTAACTGACTTAATATTAACTATCAATCAAATTGTTAAATTACATATATTTTTGATAATAATTATATCTTACTTACTAAGTCTAATAATGCTTTTTCAGGACTTTCTGATAGAATAATTCCTGATGCTAAAAGAACACCCTCGGCACCTAAATCTAATGCTGCCTTCATATCATCGCCTGTAGATATTCCAGCCCCACATAAAACCTTAATATCTTTATCAATAGATTTAACCCTTCTGACAGTTCCTTCAACTACTTCTGGCTCTGCTTGTGAAACAGATATCCCTGTCCCTATTAATTCAGGCGGTTCAACAGCTATAAAATTGGGATGGAAATTTGCAATTGCCTCACTCGTATTAACATTGTTCGTACAGACAACAGAGAATAAATCATTATTTCTCAGCTTCGTGATATTCTCATCAATATCTGCTAAGGTCATTCTTTTTTCTGAATGATTAATTAATGATCCATCAATTCCAACTTCTTTTAAACATTCTAACAAGTTACTACCTGTATGCCCCCCTGGACTCACATTATCTATATGTTGAGCAAGAATGGGAATTCTGGTTTCATCTTTAATCCTGTATATATCTGCTGCTTGAGGTGTGGCAACCATATTAATTCCATTTTCATCAGATGCAATCTCTAATGCCTTAGCTAATTTAAGAGCATTGTTACCACTTGATTCTAAATAGGTCTTAAAGTTAAGTATAACTATTGGAGTTTTAAATTTTGACATAAAATACCTCTTCCATCATTTATAAAATATCTTTTTAATGAAATATTAAACTAAATTTTATTCACTCTAAATTTTATTTAATATACTAAATCTTATTCTATTAATAATATATTCTATTATTTTAATATAATATAGTTTTTATTTACATATTGATAATTATTATAATTAATTTTATTTATATATGTTAATTTATTTATTACTAATCATTTCTGTCAACTTAATATTCTTCTTAATTTTTGCTTATTTTTATATTATGTTTGTATGATTTAACAAACTCTTTAAAGTGGATAAAGTGAAACTTCATTCATATGTCATATTCATATTTTATTTACATAATTGCAAAAAAACTTAAATCTGCTGGCGAAATTCTCCAAAGAATAAGCGAACTAACAGGAGTACCAATAGAAAAAATAAAAAACATCTAAAAAAAACCTTTTTTTATTATAAACAACGTAGATATTTTCCTAATATATGTCTCAACTTACTAATCTTAAAGACAATATATTTATATAATAATTAGTATATATATAACAAATATCATCGATTTAAAAGATTATGTATATCATTGAATATATAGCTATTAAAACTAATTATAGCTATTTAAGTACATAATAAGGGAGAAGCGGTACAATGGACAAAGATGTTCGATTAGAAAAAGAAGAAAGAAAAGAAAAAGAAAGAAAAGAAAAAGAATTTATAGGTCAAGAGATTATAGATAAACATTTGAAGATTGGAAAAGATATTGCTGGAAAAGTAGCTAATGATTTGAAATCTTTTGATTTGGGCTCTATTCGGAATGATATTGATTCTAAAATAAAAGATTACACAGATAACTCTGCAATCAGTGTGGATCTTTTAGATTTAGGGGACATATTTTATTTAAAAGCCGATCTTCCTGGTGTTGATAAAGAATCCGTGAATGTTGAAATTGTTGATAGAGATCTAACTATCCAAGGATACTTCACAAGCATGTGTGAAGATGTAGGTAGTTTAAAGGATGCAGAACATCAATTTTTAATAAAAGGTAGAAACTTTGGCGATGTTAAAAGAACGATCACTTTACCTCAAAAAATAAAAGTAGAGGAAATAAAAGGAGAGTTAGATAATGGAGTTTTATTTTTAAGATTGCCTAAAGTTGAATCTAAAAAAGTAAAAATAGACTTTAACTGAGAATTATTCTCACATTACTCTTTCTAAAATTATTTTTTTCAAAATAGAGTCTGTCTAACAATTATTTTGACATGAAAAGTAAGACCATATGATTCTTTAAATTGGAAATGGCACAACCAATTTTTTAAAAAATTAAGTTGTTAGACATCCTCAATATCTATTTTTAGAATATTTATTTTTTTAAAGTATTATATTCAATTTATATTTAAAAACTTGTTCTAAACCTAAATTAAAAAACAGCGAAAGTAAAAATATTAAAATATTAAAATATTAAAAAATTGAGTTTGAATAGTTTAGAATTAAATTTAAAATTAAAAAATTTGATCTTATAGATATTACAAGATAAATTTAATATCTAACTTTTCCTATATGTCTTGTGCTTCCAGGATCTTCACCATTAAAGTCTGCTAAGTAATAAACAAACCATTCCAAAGGGACTACAAGTATGAATGGTGCTAAAAGATTGTTAATATCGGCATAATCTTTTAGATTGAAAACCATAGTTTTAGCTTTTAAACCATTGGAAAATTCAATAGCTGTTCTTGTAATTTCATCAGATGGATAATCAGCATCCAAAAATATTATTGGCACATCTTTTTCAGCTCTTTCAATTAAACCGTGCCTAAATTCTGAAGAGTATAGCGGGCACGAATGTTTCAATGCTCCTTCCATAAACATTGTCATTGATGTTTTGTATGCTAAACCAAAGTTCGGTCCACTACCCATACAATAAAATACTTCTTCATCTTTCATTTTTTCTGCCAATTCTTTATTTACTTGCTCTGATCCTTTAATGACTTTTTCCATTAAATCTGGTATTGTTTCCATTTCTTTTAGCAGACTTTCAGATTTTTCATAGTCTGATGCTTTAAATAAAATGTAATATAAAGAGTATAATTGAGTTATATAAGTTTTTGTTCCGAGTATGGAATTTTCGTGACTTGCTCTCGTTAAAACACCATCTTCAGCTTCATTAAGCATGTGACTATTATCTTCATTGGTTATTGAAACTGTGTACATTCCTAATTCATTAGCTTTTCTAAGTCCAGCCAATGTATCTCCAGTTTCACCAGATTGTGAAGTGAATATGCCCACTGTATTCTTATTATCAATTCTTTTATTGTAATAAAATTCATAACCAGTGCAGATATTAATATCTAAGTTGGAAACCATTTCTAAAGCATCTTTAACAGAATAAAGTGTTGAAAGAGAACTTCCAGAGCCAACTAAGTATATTTTATCTAATTTAGATATTTTTTCAGATATGTCGTCCATATGAGACAATTCGACTTTAATGGTTTCTCTAATAGCTTTTGGTTGTTCAAGTATATCATCATACATTTCATATTTCATTTTATCATGAATCCTATTAACTTATTTATTGTTATAAATATATGTTATATTTTGTATAATTATACTATATAAAAGTTTATATCTAACTAAATTTATCGTAAAATTTATCGTATATATAGATATATACACTATTAACATTATAAGATTAATATAAGTTAACAGAATACAAATTAAAATAATCCAATTTAAACTAATCTAAATCCTACGACAATTAAAGTTACCGCTTAAATCTAAATGACTAACTAACATAATACTAATTAATATTTAATTACTAATTAATATTTAAATTGTATAAGTGAAACTATGTGGACAATAAGATTCTATGTCTGGATTCACACATTGAGTACAATCATCAGGAATTTTATCTTTTGATTTATGTAACTGACATAAAATATCTTCAGTTCTTGCTCTTCTGCAGATTTCACATATTTCTGCAACAATATCTATTTTAGATGCTAAACCTTCACTAAGGTTAAAAGCCAACTCTTTAATCATTTTCTTAATCTCATCTGTAAGTTCAATTTCTCGACCTCCACGTTTATCACTTAAATACTGAGAAACTGCTGGTTGTGTAATATCTAATAAGTTAGAAATTTCTTTCTGTTTCATTCCTAAATTAAAAAGTTCTTTAGCTAAAATAGATCGTGCTGTTGGAATTACATACCATACAACAAGTTCACAGGGTTGTTTCAAATTCACATCTCCAATTGGTTTTCAAATACTTCCAATTTTAATAATCTAAATCTCGTTAGTTTAAAATTTAGAAAAATAATTATTCTTAAATATAATTTACTTAAATATCTAAATTTTTTCTAAAATTTTCTATTAGAATATTTAAGTATTAATATGAAGTTTTTTAAAATTATTTTTTAAAAATAACAAATTTGACACCATCAAACTTAATTTAAAGGAATATTAATATATAACTTCACTAAAATTAAGTTCTGTTAATATATATTTAATATAATTAATATACGAATATTAAAAAATAACATTGTTATAATCATACTTAT
Organism: Candidatus Methanovirga australis; assembly: GCA_031272765.1. GTDB lineage: Archaea > Methanobacteriota > Methanobacteria > Methanobacteriales > Methanobacteriaceae > Methanovirga > Methanovirga australis. Next base: position 15,518 of record JAISTD010000102.1, read on the forward strand.
AACAATTATTATATTTAATAAAGCTAATAAATATACTCTTTTATTATTTTAACTTTTTTTTTAAAAAAATGATGAAGCAGAATATAAATGACTATTAACAATTAAAAACTTTCAAAAAACACAATACTAATCAAAAATTAATATATTTAAGATAACATAATAATATCTAACTTAAATATAACATTTCCCAAAATTTTTGTAAGATTTATTAAACTTGTAAAACTTATTAAAATACTTTATTAGAAAATTATTCCAAGTTATGCAAATTTGAATTAAATATATATAAAGCTTTTTAAAAAATTTGATAAAAAAATTTGATAAAAATATATAATATTTAATAACTATTAGAAAATAATATATTAAATATTAAGAAGAATAATTTTAAAAGCTAAAAGTCAGAGATTTTTTTCTAAATTCCTCACTTTGTTCGGAACAAACTAAAAACCAGAGATTTTCCGAGTTTCTCACTTTGCTGCGAAAGTTCATCAAAAAATATTTTCCAAAAATTAATAAATAATTAGTTTAAGAATTGATTTTATTGTTAATAAAAGATTAATAAAGGAAATTGAGATGTTTCTGTCAAAATTAATTAGTATTAAAAATGCTCTTAAAATAATAGAAAATAACGAGAAAATAGAAGAATATGAAACCATTCATATTAAAGATGCATACTTAAGAGTTCTTGGAGAAGATATATATTCTCATCATAACTCTCCACCATTCAACAAATCTATGATGGATGGATACGCTTTAATATCTAAGAACACATTTGGTGCATCAGTTAACAGTCCCAAGAATATAACAATTATTGATGAAATAGGAGCAGGAGAATTTAGTGAAAAAGAAATTCATAACTTCGAAGGGATTAAAATATCTACAGGAGCTCCAATACCAAAAGGTGCTGATGGAGTTTTAATGGAGGAATTCACAAAACTTAAAGGTAATGACTTAGAAATTCATTCACAAATTACTCCAACGGAAAATATTTCATCAAAAGGGGAAGATATTAAAAAAGGGGATAAAATATTAAATGAAGGCACAGTTTTAAAGCCTGCTGAAATAGGATTAATATCTTCTGCAGGATATGATAAAATTAAAGTTCATAAAAAGCCAAAAATCAAATTAATAACCACTGGAAATGAATTAGTGGAACCATCTAAAACCATAGAAAAAGCCCACATTATCAACTCCAATAAATATCTAATATCTAACATGATAAAAAGTATAGGTGGCATTGTAAATATTGAATACTGTGAAGATGATATAGAAAAAGTCAAAACAAGTATTTTAAAAGCTTCTGATGAATATGACATTATCTTAACCACTGGTGGAACAGCCATAAGTAAAGGAGATGTTGTAATTGATGCAGTGAACCTAATAGGAGAAGTTCTAATTCACGGTGTAGCTATTAGACCTGGAAAGCCATTTGGTTTTGGAAAAGTAAAAAATACTCCAGTATTTATGCTTTCAGGGAATCCATCTGCAGCAATAACCCAATTTGATATTTTCATTAGAAAATATATCTTTGAAATTCAAGGATTAAAATATGATCCTCCAGTTCTTAAACGAGTGTCAAAATTGAAAATTCCATCTAATTTAGGTAGAACAGATTATGTTAAAGTAAGTAGCGATGATAAACATGTTAATTATTTTTTAAATAAAGGTTCTGGAATTATTCAATCAATGGTAAAAGGAAATAGCTATTTAATTATTGATGAAAACGAAGAAGGAATAAATAAAGGAGATATTGTAAATATTATCTTCTTTAAGACAATGGAATTAAATTAATCTATAAATAAAACTTTTATAATGAAAATAATAACTAAAGAAAATTTTTCGTGTAGATATCAGTTTAACCAGTAAGTTGAATCACAATTTTGTATCTAATTAAAGACAAGTAATTCTACCAAATTCAATGAATTATAAGAAGCGAAACAGATGAATGCTTATATTCAGATTATATAACAATATATAATTTAAACATCCCAGCTTTTAGAAAACTGAAAGAAAAGGATTTAAATAATCCATTGCACAGATGGATGATATTCTTCAATAATACAAGCACAGAAACTGGTAAAAAAGGTGATTAATATGGATGAAAACATAAGATTAGCAGATGAAAAATTTAATGATCTACTCTCCAATGAAAAAGCTTTCCATGACTATCAAATGAGACAATTATCAAAAATGGAATTTGAAGGAGAATTAGATTACAGAGAAGAAAAAGGGAAATAGAAAGGAATTAAAGAGGGTAAGTTAGAAATAGTTATTAATCTTTTAAGAAAAGAAATGGTTCGGTTCCTAAGCTTTTCACGAACTTTAAAAATCAATGAATTTAAAAAACTAAATTTATCTTTAAATTAAATTTAGAGCATTGAAATTTTACTGAAAAAATGTGTATTTTAACCGTGTCCAATCCTTATTTATTAAAATTTAATTTAAATAAATATATTAATAATTTAATTTGTATTATTAAAAATTTTTTAATTACCAAAAATCAAAGATTTTTGTAAATTATGAAAATCTTCGATTTTCAGTAATCTTCGATTTTCAGTAATCCAAAGGATTTTCAGTGATTAATAATTTGTGTATCATGTATTGTTTTAAAAAAATAGAACACAAATATGATTAACATATAGATTTATATACTATTAATTACAAACTAAATATATTATCAAGATTTATTTGTAATTTATATTTTCTTTTTATCAGATAAGAAAATTTTTAAGAATAGTGCTGATTTTTTAAGAATGATATTGGTGATATATTGAAAGTTGTTATTGATGCATCAAATGTAGCGAGTTTTGGAAGAGAAGAAGGTTCTAAAGCAAAACTAAAATATTTATTATCTGCCGTTGATGCATTGGAAAAAAGAAATGATAGTTTTGTAATTATAGCCGATGCATCATTAAGACATAATATTGATGAAAAAGAAAAATATATTGAATTGGTAGATAATGACTTTGTTGAAGAAGTTGAAACTGGTAACAATGCAGATCATTTTATTCTTAATTTAGCTGAAAAAGAGCATGCAAAAATTATTTCTAATGATAAATTCAGAGATTTTTCTGATGAATTCCATGATATTAATTATATGAGAATCCCATTTTCCTTTGATGATGATGACATCATATTAAAAGAAAGCGAAAAACCAAAAAAGGTTAAAAATATTCTTCAAAAAATATGTGATGAGATTTTGATAAATGTTGAACGAAAGTTTGATGTATATAATGGTAAGAAAGGAATTGAATTTTCTCCTTTAAATATTGCAAAAGAATCCATAATTAGGATGGATAAATTCAGCCAAACAAATATGGAAACCAAGATAGAAGGAGTCATTTCAAAAATACCTATGTTTGGAAAAGTTATGGATATGATAGAGAGTGTTGAGGCTTCAGCTCCCCACATAATTTTTGTTTTAGTACATCCAAAGAATTATAAAGAAGCTATTGGAAATGCAGGCAGTATTTCAATTACTATAAGAGATAGGTTACATCTTGAGAAAAATCCTTTAATCATTGTTAGAAATGATTTATTCATGAAACCAGATGTATTTGAATTGAACATAATCTATTCTGATGAGGTTTTAGATGAATCGCCCTTTGATATAGAGGTTATTATTAATCCCCATGATGCATCGTTTATAAAACGAAATTCTCGTAGTATTGCCAGTACAATAGCTGGTAGAGCGAGTTCTTTCAAATTTCCTATTGTTTCGGTTAAATCAAATTTAACTTTAGAAAATCCTGGAGATTTTGATATTCATTTGGATCTAAAGAAGAAGAATCATGATAAGAGAAGTTATGATAAGAAACATCAGGATAAGTTAAATAATAAAGTTCAGGATTAATAAAAAGGATTAACTAAAATTTAATTAAAATGATCAATTAAAAAAAATTACTTAGATATTATTTAATTTAGATATTATTTGAACATTATTAAATTTAAAAATAATTAATTTAAAAATATTAATGGTTCTTGATATTAATAATTTAATCAATGAATTTTTTTTTTTATATCATTTTCTATTGTTAAAGATGTATCTATTGTTGAAAATTTATTTTCAACTTAGAAAAATTTATTCTCTGTTTGAAAATATTCGTTAAAAATTACTTATTTCATTATTAAATAATTTAAATTAGTTATATCCAAAAATACAATTTAATATTAAATAAAATTTAAAATATAATAATATTATATTTATTTAAAAAGCCAATCACTTAAAAAAGTTATATCAAGGACTGTAATTAAAATGCTTAATAAAATTAAATGATTCAAATTGATATATATTATATGATTGTTGGAGGATCTGTAATGGCTAATAATTCTTTATTAAAACGGATTTTTAAGTTGATACTTAAATATAAGATTGTAAGTATAGGTACCAAATATGTTCCTTCTTCCACAATTGAATCTGAATATGTTGAAATGTTTAATTTTACAAAGACTATGCTTATAGAAATTGAAGAAGCTAAAATTACAACTGAAAGTATTTTTTATAACCTGTTAAGAGATGTAGGTGAGAAAAATATTCCTGTAAATCACACATTCTATGAATTAAAACCTGCTGAGAATGAAGTAGAAGAGTATGCTCTTGTAAGTAATATTATTACAGGTAATGACAGGTATCTCTATATTGAATTATCAGTATCTAATCCACTAATCAATGAATTTTCTAAAATCATACTAAATTCCAAAGGAGAAATTGAAGAGTACAGTTCTACTGAAATTGTTGCTCGTATGCTTTCTAAGAATGATGCGATTAAAATAGCTACAAAAATTATTGGGATTGGTTTATCTAATGAACTTAATGTAAGGGCAGCTGTTGGAATGACTGCTGCTGCAGCAGTTGAAAGGTCAATAAATTTAAATAAAGAAATTGGCACATTATCTGGTATTGGGTTTACTAAATTAGGTGGAGAATATGCTCTTGTATTTGAAAATAGATTCAGTGCCCCTATGGAAGATTTTGAAGACCATCAAAATTATTTATTCATTGATATGATAAATTCAACTCTTTTTACAAATAAGTATGGGAAAGATAAATTAGTGGAGATAATGAACAACATTAAAGATTTCATAATAAATGAGTGTGAAGGCACAATTGAAGGCTATCGTGAAGGAGGAGATGATTTAATAGCTAAATTCCCAAGTAAATCATTAGCTATTAAAGCAGGATTAGATGCTGCCTGGTTTACTTTAAACAATAAAACAAAAATCAGGGCTGGTGTAGGCAGAACAAGACGTGAAGCTGGCGAAAGAGCTCAGTTGGCTGATGAAGTTACAAAAAATGCACCTTTATCTCTCGTTAACTTTGAATTAGCCAATGGAGTATATGCCTATTACATACCTTCTGAGTTTACAAGAACTATTTTAAACTTTATAATGAACAAGAAAATGAAAATGTTTGTTATATTTTTATTTGTATTTGTACTTTCCTATTTTTTCACAATACTTGGATACTATGCATTTGGATTAGGAGCTGTTTTCTTAGTCATAATTTATGGATTAATTTCTAAATAAAATTTAATAAAAATTCAAATTGAGAGTTATTGGTGGTGATAAATATGTTTGAAAAGGATGATAATGAATTTATAAATGAAAATATTCTTTACAGAGCTCAACCAAGCCTAATTTTCTCAGTTAAAAAGGTATTCATATTATTCATATTTTTGTGGATTATTTTCACATATTCAGGATCATTAAAACGATCTATTCAAAAATTATCAGATCCTCAACAAAGTAATCTAATGTTAACAAGTATATTACGAACTATTCATGTAAATGAAACTATAAGTATAATTATCTTAGTTTTAGTTTTCATCTTAATAATCTGGATTGCCTGGATTTTAATTAAATGGGTTAAAACAGAATATATACTTACAGATTCAAGAATAATTTTAAAAAGAGGAGTTGTTAATTTAAAAACTGACTATGTAATGTACAATCATATTCAAGATATTAGACTTTCTCAAGGAATATTTGGTAGAATATTCTCTGTAGGAAATATAGATATTTACAGTGGTTATAGCAAAGAAAGTTTAAAGTTTCTAAATATGAGTACTCCTAAAAAAGTTCAAAAAATAATATTCAGTGAAATGAATAATGATTATAGTTTTAATAGAAGTAATCAATTCGGTGGTGATGGTCAATTTAATAGTAATGCTCAATTTAACAGAGATTATCCTGGATCCCGACACTTTGATGACTATCAAAAGAATTATAATCATAAATATAGGCAAAATCCCAACTATCAAAGAACTTACAACAATAATGGTCAAGAAGGTTTCGACTCCAGAATGGATAATGCAAAGATGGATTTAAATAGGGAAAATAATTTCAGAAACAAAGCTAAAAGTCCAAAATTTAACAATAGAAATAAATATTCAGTTAACAATATTAATTCCTCAACTTTTAACTCTAAAAAAAGTCAAAATAAAAAACAGATTGAAGACAATGATAATCTTAGTGTTATTGAAAAACATTCAAGAAAATTTAAAAAATAACATTATTTTAACTTTATTTCTCATAGAACCTGAAGGATATGTAGTATGGAATTTTGTAGTAAGTGTGGTGATCCTAAAATCATTATAAAGAGAAAACAATCAGGTCAAGCTTTATGTAAAAAGTGTTTTATTGAAAATATTCAAAAGAAAGTCGTAAAAACCATTAAAAAGGAGGAACTCATTAATAAAGGAGATAAGATTCTTGTTGCATTATCTGGAGGAAAGGATAGTGTCGTTCTTCTTGATATATTATACACATTCTATGAAAAAAAGATAATGGATTTATGTGCAGTTACAATAGATGAAGGAATAGATAACTATCGAGATGAAGGAGTTAAAATAGCTACAGATTATGTTAAAGAACTTGGAATTGAACATGAAGTAGTTTCATTTAAAGACTCTTTTGGACTATCATTAGATGAAATAATGGTAAATCATAATCATAGAGGGTCATGTAGCTATTGTGGAGTGTTTCGAAGATGGATCATAAATAAATCAGCTAAAAAATTAGGGGCGGATAAAATAGCTACAGGTCATAACTTAGATGATGAAACACAGGCTATTTTAATGAATTATTTAGAAGGGAATATCAATAATCTCTCTAAGTTAGGTCCTAAAATTGAATCAAAGGTATTTACGCCTAAAATTAAACCTCTTCGTGAAATTCCAGAGTATGAAATAGGTTTATATAGTGTAGCAAAAGACTTAAATGTTCATAGAGCATCATGCCCCTATGCTAACACATCATTTAGAATGGAAATATCTAAAGTGATGAAGCAATTAAGTGAAAATCATCCAACAATTATGTATTCGACTCTTAAGGGATTTGATAAAATTAAAATAGCTATTAAAAATCAATATAGTAATGTTAATAGTTTTGGTAAATGTGAAATCTGTGGTGAACCGTCTTCAGGTTCACTATGCCAAGTTTGTAGTTTTTTAAAGGAATTACAATTTGAATAGAATTTGTAATATAATACAAGTATTAATTACTTTAAGTTTTAATTCTTTAAGTTTCGTAGATATTTTAAAATAGTTCTTATTTAAATATTTTAATTACAATTAATTTATAATATATAGTCCTTGACATAATTTTTTTAAGTAATGGACTTTTTAAATAAATATAATATTACTTTATTTCAAGTTTTATTTAATTAAATAATATATTTATTAATATAATTAATTTTACAATTATTTAATAGTGAAATAAGTCATGTTTAATGATATTTTTAATAACAGAAGATTATATAAAAAATTTATTAATTAAATTATTAATATCAAGGACTATAATCTAAATTTTTTTATTTTTATTAATTTTAGAAAATCATTAATCTTAAAAATATAGCATTGTAAAAACAATTAATTTTAAAAATTATTCTTGATGTTGTGAAGTTATGAGTAAACTAACAAAAGATAAACTTTTAAAAAGGCTTAAAAAGCTTTATAAAAAAGAAGAATATGAAAAATGCCTGAAAACAGCTAATAAAATTCTAAAGAATTATCCTAATGAATCTGAAGTTTATACGATTAAAGTTGATACATTACTTATGTTAGATAAATATGATGAATTTAAAGAAACAGTTTGTCAATATTTAAAACATTCTCCAAAGAGTAGTGAAGATTATTTAACAGCTATTAATTATGTTGAGAAATTTGATAATGAATATGAAGAAGATTCATTATTATTTGAAATTATTGATGCTGGTATTAAAAGATATCCTGATTCTTACGATTTATTGATGAGCAAATTAAAAACATTTTATTATACTGATAAATTTCAAGAATCCATTACATACATTGATTCAATATTAAATGATAGCGAATTTAAAAAAGATTTAATGCTGTATAAAGCTAAATTGCATAAACTTTTAGAGGAAAATGACAAGGCTTTAAAGGTTTATAATGAACTATTAGAGGACTATCCTAATGATTTATATATTCTATCAAAAAAATTTAAAACCTTGAAAATACTTGATAGACATCGTGATGTTGTTAAAATATTAAATAACATGTCTGAAGTTGAAAAAAGAAATGTTGATGCTTTAATAAGTGAATGTTTTTATTATTCTGAGTCATACGATAATGAAAATGATGTAGGAGATAATTCAATTGCTTTTGAGTGTATTGAAAAAGCTATTGAGCTTGATCCTGAGAATGCTTATGCTCATTTTGGAAAAGCAACTGCTTTATATGCTGAAAATGAGGTTGATGATGCAATAGATGCTATTTATGATGCTATTGACCTTGATGAAACTCTTGTAAATAATCCTGATTTCAATCTTCTTTTTGGTTGTTTAAAATATGAATATGGGGATATGGATGAAGCTCAAAAGTGTTTATCTAAAATCACTTTTAAGGACTATGTTTATGAGGAATCTATGGATGTGTCAATTGTAATGTTAGTTGATTCCATTAAAAAATTGGAAGAAGAATCTAATAATGAATCAATGGATATGAGTGAACCAATACAAATGGGAAATGGTTCAATGATTTTAAAGAGTTCTAATTCTGAATCATTTTCACAAGACACAGGATTGATTAAACATGTTAATTTCCATAAATCTGAAAACAATTCAGTTGTTGATAGATTTGTTTACCCTGAAAAAACAGATAAAATGCAGCTTATCAAAGAGCTATTTAAAAAAGGTGAAATTGAAAGTATGGATGATGTTGAGCTATATGATGATGTTCCTGAAAAAAGAGAATTAAACACAATAGAAGATTATGAAACTGCTTTAAATGATTTCCATAATTCAAAAGGAGATGAATATTTTAAAGAACATGAAGGTCATCTTTGGAAGTTAGTAGAATCACGCCCATATATGATGTGGTTATTAGGTTACTCTAATGTGTTGTGGGATAATAATGAAAAAGAAAAAGCTGTTGATGTATTAAAGTATATAATTAAACTTAATCATGAGGATAATCAAGGAGTAAAGGATCTTCTCTTACCACGACTTTTAGAACTTAATAAAATAGATGAGTTTGATGAGTATAGTGAAAAATATAAAACTTATCCTAATTCTGGTATTAAATATGATCGTTTATTTAGAGGAATTAAACTTAATTTGAAGGATAAAGATGTTTTGCAGCTATTTAAAGTGGCTAAAGGGTCAAATCCAAGTATATTGGAGTATTTGCTTGGCAAAAAAGATATTCCAGCTGTTCTTCCAGATGATTTTAGCATTGGAAAGGAGGATGAAGCCGTATACTATGTTTCTTTAGCATATAATTCATGGCTTAATAATGAAAAAGCTATTGATAAATTAAAAGAGCTATCAGAATTATAAAATAGAGAATTCCTATTAAACAATACTTTTGATGAACCTTAACTTATTAAATTAGAAAATCTCTGATTTTCTTAAACTTTCTTATCTTTAAATAAGTTAGGAATGAAATTCCCGTTGTTTCGAAGGTCGTGAGAAACTTAGAAAAATCTCTGATTTTCCGTTTGTTTCGAATGAAATGAAAAACTTAGGATAGAGTTCCTGTTTTAAAAGTTTGAATTTAAATTTATAGTCATTTTTGTAAATTTTATAAAATTATAACATTTTAATATTTAATATGTATCATATTCAATGCTGTGAACTTAAGATTTAAATTTCTAAATTTTAAAAATTTAAGAATATAAATTGTCTTGACACTATAGTATTTTTGAAAAAGTTCTTAAATTTTGAAAATAAATTAAATCATAATTAATAATTATTTTAAATTATATCATGTTAAAATTAACTATTATTAAAAAATGACATTAATATAATTCTTTATTAATTTGATAAACTATTCAAAATTGTTAAAATTTATTTATCAAAAACTTATATCAAATTGAATAAAAGAATTCATATTTTTAATATGAATCCCAAAAGATCGTATTCTCTTCTACCAAATAAATTAATCCAAAAAAAAACTTGATATTTAAAATCAAACCCCCTTAAAAACTTAAATTCATATACTGATCATCCTATCCATCCTCTAGTTCCAATATCATTTGGTTTATTATTGCTAAAAATAGTGTCATTACTTATTATAAGACTTTTACCCCAAGTATTATCAATTGCACCACATTCATAACTTGCAAAATTATTAGTAAAACTTGAAGCACCACTCACATTCAGATATCCATAATTCATTATAGCACCGCCTCTAAATGCATTATTATTATCAAACATAGAACCAACTACATTAACATTAGATTCACTTACCACTCCAATCGCACCACCCCAACCTCCAGCATAATTATTAGTGAAGTTGGAATCAATAATAAAAACATTGACAGGATGTGAACTAAAATAAGCACTACCAATATATATTGCACCAGTCTGTGTTGCATTATTACTATCAAAACTTGTGTTTTTTATAGTTAGATCATCTCCCCAATCATTCTGTATTACACTACCATATTTTGCACTATTTTTAGTGAATATAGAGTCGCTTATGTTGTGGTTAGTTCCATCTACATTGTAAATTTCACCACCAGCGTTATTAGCTTTATTATAATTGTATTTTTTGCGGGTTATAGTTGAATAATTAACCAGTTAATTGA
>JAISTD010000113.1 GCA_031272765.1 Candidatus Methanovirga australis
GTACTGTTAAGTACAATGATAATGAAAATAATGTTTTGTTAATACAATATTTTAGGAAAAATAAGGATGATTAATCTTAATTTAAAAAATAAAAAATTTTTAATAAATATATTATTTAACAAAACTTTTATAACATATTGTTAAAAACTTTATTAAAAAAATATTCTTAAAATATGTTAATAAAGTTAGATAAAATACTATATTAATTTCTTTGATGTTAAGAAAGTGAGGTTAACAGAAACTCTTTAGAATTTATTATTGAATAATTTAAAATTAAGTGTATTAAAAAATATCTGGTATTTAATTGAACAAAATTCTAAAATAAAATAATATTATATTTATTTAAACATTCCATTACTTAAAAAAATTATTTCAAGGACTATTATCTAACAATTTCTTTCTATAAATATTGATTTTATATATTGCTAATTTTTCATTAGAATCATGTTTAGTGGAATCTGGATAATTCTGTGATTTCCTGAAAACTCATTTTTTAAAATCTTACTAAAATTATTTTGTCTTGACATTATGAATATCCACAAAAGTTGAATATTATATTTTATTTTAAAATTTTTATTTGCCAAATTTTTTCATAAAGTCGTTAATGTTGATTGTTTCAAGATTGTTGATTTGTTGTAGGTGTTCATAGTTGAAGTTTGGGTTGAGGGTTTTGAATTTATTTAAAATATCTTCTTTTGAAAGAGGATTTTCTTTTTCTCCAATAGGTGTGTATGTGATGTGTTGGAACTTTTCAGTATTATTTAATGTTATTGTTACTTTTGAGGCTCTTTTATTAGGAAATAAGTCATCTAACTCTTTATTGCATATTATTTTTACTTTATCAGACAAGTTTTTAATCTTTGAATATAATTGTTTATCAACAAATATTTTATTTAAATCTGTAAGTTTAAGTTCGTTCAGCATTAAGTAAATAGCTATTGCAAACGGTAAACTTTGTTTTAATTGTTCAAGTGTCTTAGGATTATAAAGGTCATGTTCACTTGCTATTTTATATGTTTCAATGACACATTCTATACTATTTATATTGAAGTTACTTATTCTTTTTTTAATAGCTATTATTGAGTCAATTGATGAATGTAAGTGTCTACAAAAAGGATATTTCTTTAGATAAACATCTTTTATATGAAATTTTCCTAATTCATTCATTAAATAGCTATTCAAATTCAATGATTTTAAATTTTCAAGTGCTTTCGCTGCCATACCATTTAGAAAACCTTCATTACCTTCTATTATTGATTCAGCACCAGTGAAACCATTTTTTCCTAAAAATCCACATAAAACTCCATTGTAAACAGAGTTTCCTGCATGCAGATGCTTTCCCATTGTTCCTGCATGGTCTGATTCTAAGAGTCCAGAGCTAACTGTTCCGCATAGGCTTAAAACATTCGTCATCTGATCTAAATTTAAGTTTAATAGCTTAGACACAGTTGTACCAGATGCAATTGTTCCAATTGTTCCTGTACTGTGAAATCCTTGATTTCTATGATGTGGATTAGCTATTTTTCCAAGTACAATCCCTATTTCATAACCACAAATAATAGATTCTAAGAATTTTTCTCCATTTAAACCCATCATTTGAGAAATAGCTATTGCTGGTGGAAAAACAACTGAGCCTGGATGTATTTGGGCAATATTATGTCCATCGTCTAAGTCTAAGCTATGAGCAAATATTCCATTTAAAAAAGATGCGTAAAGAGGTCTTGAATATCCATTGGTCATTATGGTTGCTAAATTATCCTCAGGTGTTCCATTACCAGTTAGTTCTTTTATGGTTTTAATAGCTATTTTAGAGCTTTTTGCACTGGATCCTCTATAACTAACAGCTAAAAAATCTAAGAAGCATAATTTTGCTTTTTCAATAGTTTCGTTGTCAATTTCACTATATTTTAAATCAAAGATAAACTTAGAAAATTCTTCAATCATCATATTGAAACATTTCCATTAATTTGTATCTGTTCATTGTTTTCATAACCTGTTTTAGAAATTTATATATATTATAAAAATAATATGTATGACTGATATATTATTTAATCGTTTCATTTTGTTAATTTTAAACTTTTATATTAAACTTTTTTATCTATTTTTTTATAGTTTTGCTTTTAAAAATAATATTTAATTTTTACAAAATATTTGTTTGTTTAAGTTTATTTTAATTTAAAGGAATGTATTCGTACTTTGAAGATTTTTTAACAAATTTTATTTAGTTTAAAGTGTTATTTCTTAAATTTAAAGATTTTTTTTTTTTAAAATGTGAAATTGAATTATTATATTATTTTTTTTAATAATAACTTATTAATATGGAACTTAATTTAGCTGGTAGTGTATAATTTTAGGTTTTGTATTATAGCCATATATTATTTTCTTAAATTAACTTTATAGTATTTTTTATAAATAATTGAAGGATAGTCAACTAATGAGTGAAAATAATACAAAAGGAGTATCAATTCTAAATGGAGATCCTAAAAAAGCTATTTTAAAGCTGTCAGTACCAATGATATTTGCAATGTTTGTGAATTCTCTTTATGCTCTTGTGGATGGGATTTGGGTTGGTGGTTTAGGTGACACATCTCTTGCTGCGATTGGATTTGTAAACCCATTATATTTGATAGTGATTGGGTTTTCAAATGGTCTTGGTGTTGGGGCAACATCTATAATATCAAGATATATTGGTCAACATGATAAAAAACAAGTTGATAATGCGGGCATTCATGTTTTAATCTTAATAGCTATTTTATCCATATTATTCACATCAATTTTAGTATTATTTCTTCCAGAAATACTTAGGGTACTTGGAGTGGATAATAGATTAATGGATATTTGTTTAAGTTATGGGTACATACTCTTTTTAGGTTCAATATTTATAGTATTTACATCAGCAGGATATGGTATACTTCGTGCAGAAGGTAATGTTACGAAAGCAACTTATGGGATATTATTAGGAGCAATAATTAACATGATTCTAGATCCTATTTTTATATATCCTATGGGAATGGGTGTTTTTGGAGCAGGACTTGCATCAATACTATCATTAGCTTTTGTATCATTATTATTGACTTATTGGTTTAAAAATGGGACTTATGTTGATTTTTCACTTAAAAATTTTAATTTTAAATTGGACTTAATTAAGAAAATATTGCATGTAGGTGTACCAGCAGGAATTGAAATGTTAATCGTCGCATTTTTAAATCTTTTTGTGAACTCTATTTTATTAATGGTTAGTGATATTCAAGGAGTGGCTGTTTATAATGCTGGATGGAGAGTTGTAACAACAGCTATTGTAATTCCAATGGCTATTGGTGTTTCGACTGTGGCGGTTGCAGGAGCGAATTATGGGGCAGGTAAGTTCGAAAATTTGAAAATAATTCAGAATTACACGATTAAATTTGGTTTATTAATAACCATTTTAATGGCAACATTTATATTTATATTCGCTCCACAAATAAGTTATCTTTTTGCGTATATGCCAGAACTATCCAGTATCCAAGGGTCAATGACAGAATTTTTGAGAATAATTTGTTTATTTTACTTTGCTCTACCTTTTGGTATTTCTTCAAGTTCAATTTTTCAGGGCGTTGGAAAAGGATTTAGTTCATTGCTTATCATAATAGTCAGGTTGTTAGTTCTTGAAGCTATTCTTGCTTATGTTTTAGCTATTATATTTGGGTTTGGGCAATATGGAGTTTATTATGGCTTAATTTTGGGGTGTTGGATTGGATCGATCTTTGGTTACTTTTATTCAAAATTGTTCATTAATGAATTAAACAAAAAATAGTTGTTAGTGTGACTTAAATCCACATCTTATTATATTCGTTATGTTTATCAACTATTAAAATTACCAAAAATCTTCGATTTTTGTAATTATGAAAATCTTCGATTTTCAGTAATCCAAAGGATTTTTAGTAATCCAAAGGATTTTCAGTAATTTTATAAATTTATAAGTTCAAAAAATCAATTTATAGTCTTAAAAAAAATCGTTAAGTTGATGACATTGGCTGCTGGATAGTTTCAGTAGTTTATTAAATACTTACTTTTCCCTTAGTCTTAGAAATATTCAATGATTATAAAAGTTAATATAAATTTTTCATATTTAGGCAGTGATTTAATGTCTATTATTGATAGAGAAACATTTAATAAAGAAATATTTTCCAATATACGGAAGTTAATAATTGATTATAACCTTATTGAAGAAGGAAATCTAATAGCTATCGCCTTATCTGGAGGAAAAGACAGTGTTTTAACCTTACATGCATTATCATACCTTAAAGATGATGATGGTTTCATTGATTTTGATCTTGTAGCTATTTTAGTTGATGAAGGAATAAAGAATTATAGGAACTATGGAATTGAAACTGCAAAGAAAATAACTAAAAAATTAGATGTTGAATACATTGAAAAATCTTTTAAAGACGAATTTGGATATAGTCTTGATGATATACATAGTTATTTTAAAAGTGCATGTATTCCTTGTGGTGTTTTTAGAAGAAACATATTAAATAAAGCAGCTTATGATATTAATGCAGATAAAATAGCTACTGGTCATAATATGGATGATGAGATACAATCTTACCTAATGACTTTCTCAAGAGCAGATATTTTAAAATTTTCAAAGTTTGGTCCGATATCTGATAAAATTCATCCTAAACTTGTTCCAAGAATAAAACCTTTGTGGGAAATATCTGAAAAGAATGTTGGAATGTGGGCGGTTATAAATGAAATAGATATTCATCTTGATGAATGTCCTTACTCTAACCTTTCACTTAGAGGAAAAACAAAAACTTTCTTAAACAATATTGAATCTGCTCATCCAGGAGTTAAAAGAAATATAATGGCTTCATTTAAGAAAATATTTGATATTGAACCAACTAATGCTACACCTAAAGATTGTAATAGATGTGGAGAGCCTTCTTCATCAGATATTTGCATGAGCTGTAAAATTAGGGATTTTATTGAAGAAAATAAAGTAAATTAATGTTAATTCATATTTTGTAATTTATTCTTATGTTATATTTTTTTGAAAAAGTAATTTAAAATGTTTTTTTTTTTTTTTTTTTTTTAAATGAATTATTTATAACTCTTTTGGAAAAGCTTTTATTTCTTTATGAGGCTGTTGCCCAATTATTTTTGTTTAATTAATATTTAAATTCATAAAGTAAATTAAACATAAAACAATATTATTCCTATGGATGAATTATTTAGACTGATTAAAAATTGTTTTTGGAAGGAAGCTGAAACTAAAGATAGTGTGCATCGTAATGATTTATCTTTGAAGATATTGGATTATTTAGATAGAACTGAAGATGGATCATTTACTTTAAATGTTAAAGGATTTAACAATACTTATCAGAGGATGCATACAATTAAAGGTGCTGTTAGCGAGTCTTTTGAGAAATTTGTAAACCCTATAGAGTTTAAAAATAATTTAAATGTTTTAGACATTTGTAGTGGTTTAGGTTATAATTCAGCAGCTTTAATTCATGAATTTCTTAATAAATCAAAAATAGATCTTCCATCAGATGGTCTTCATATTGATATGGTTGAAATTTCACCATATATTCTTACTATTGGATTATTAATTCCAAATTCTATTGATTCCCATAGTATTGTTCAAAGAGTTATTGAAGATAAATTAATTGAAGATGGTTATTTAATATTAAAGTTAAAAAAAACTTTAATCCCTGATAATATTGATTTAAACTTGTTCTGTGAAGATGTTAGGAAGACCGTCAAAAGACTTCCTTCAGATTATTATGATGGGATATTCTTAGACCCTTTTTCTCCTGATTTATGCCCTGAACTTTTTACAGTTGATTTTTTTAAAGAATTGAAAAGGATTATTAAGAATGATGGAGTTTTGCTGACTTATACTTCATCTATTCCTGTTCGATCTGGTTTAGTTGAAACAGGTTTTTATGTTGGTATTGGCCCTATTTTTGGGAGAAAGACTGGTGGTACAATAGCTTCTTTATCTTTATCAAAAATAGAGAATGATTTATCCTTTGATGATGAGCATTTAATAGCTTTATCTGATTTAGGTATTCCTTTTAGAGATATGGATTTAAATTTAACTTCTGATGAAATTTTAGATAATAGGAAAAAGGAGCGTTTAAATTCAAGATCTAATTATAAATTGTCTTCGGCTGTTAAAACACCAATATTTCTTGGAATGGATATTGAAGATGATAAACTTAAAAGAAGAGTTTTAAAGAATTTAAATCAATTAGATATTGTTTCTACATTCTCAAAAAAAGCTATTTTCCTTATTTCTCCACAGGATAAGAGTAATAATAAGATTTTTGTTAATAATTCAAGAGATAGAATTAAAAAAATGAGTGATAATCTTCGTTTGATTATTAATTTTGAGGATATTGCTGAATAAAGTTTTTTTTATTGATTGGAATTTAGTTAAGTATTCGATTTTTTATATTTTAGAACTTTAGTTTTTAAGTTAGAAAAAAGAGTTTTTTTAATTTGTAATAAGTTCCTTGTTTTATTTTTTAATTTTTAACTTTATTTTTTATTTCAATTTTAATTTTTAACTTTAATTTTTTCTATTTTTCTTATTTTTTTATTAAGATATTATTATTTTAATTAAATGTATATTATTTTTAATAATTTATAGTTAAATTATATTATTATTATATGAATTATGTCTTTAAACTTATAATAAATAAAAAATACTTGTAGTAATAGGATATTTTATTAATTAGATATAACTAATAGTTATTATCAATTAATATTAATATCCAATATGAATTAATAATGTTTAATAGTAATGAGTTGATGAAATGAAGTTTACAATTAAGAACAAAGATTCAAGAGGAAGAATAGGTGTTTTTGAAACAAAACATGGTCTTGTTAGAACACCTAATTTAATGCCTGTTATTCACCCAGGAAAACAAACAATTGATATTAATAAATTTGGTGTAGATATTGTAATTACCAATGCATATATAATCTATAAAGATGAGGAATTAAGAAATAAAGCTTTAAATGATGGAATTCATAATTTAATCAATTTTGATAAAAGTGTTATGACAGATTCTGGTTCTTATCAACTTTCAGTTTATGGGGATGTTGAAATAAGCAATAAAGAAATCATTGAGTTTCAAGAAGCAATAAAAACAGATATTGGAACATCATTAGATATTCCAACTGCACCGTATTCAACGAGAGCTAAAGCAGAAAAAGATTTAGAAATCACTTTCAGCCGTGCTAAAGAAGCAAAAAAAATTAGAGACACCGAAGAAATGGAAATCTTACTTAATTCTGTGGTACAAGGTTCAACATTTCCAGATTTAAGAGCTAAATCTGCAAAAGACCTTTCTACTTTAGACTGTGATATTTACCCTATTGGAGCTGTTGTTCCGTTGATGGAATCTTATTCTTATACAGATTTAGTGGATGTGGTAATGAATTCTATATCTAATTTACCAGACTCTAAACCAAGACACTTAATGGGGGCTGGACATCCAATGTTATTTGCTTTAGCTGTAGCAATGGGGTGTGACTTATTTGATTCTGCAGCTTACATATTGTACGCTGAAAATGACAGATTTTTAACAGTGAGAGGAAGTTATAAACTGGAAGATTTACATGAAATGCCTTGTTCTTGTGAAGTTTGTAATAAATACACGCCTGATGATTTAAGAGGAATGGACAATAAAGAAAAAACAAAATTAATAGCTGAACACAATTTATATGCGAGTTTTGCAGAGATTAGAGTTATCAGACAAGCTATTATGGATGGAAATCTCACAGAACTTGTTGAAGAAAGGTCAAGAGTACATCCAACATTGTTGAATGCATATAGAAGACTTGGAGACTATTCAAATAGTTTAGAAGTTTATGAACCACGAGTTAAAAAATCAGCATTTTTCTACACAGGGCCAGAATCCTTAAAAAGACCAGAAGTAAGAAGACATTTAATAAAATTAGATGAATTAGATAAAAAAAGAGATTTAGCTATTTTACCACCATATAGGAAACCGTACTCAAATCATCTTCCTGATAACTTAGGAAAATTTTATGTTTATGGTGATGAAATGGACATTGATTTAGATAACACAGATTTTATGGTTGCTGATATTCCATTTGCTTTAGTTCCTTTAAATGTTGATGAAGTATATCCTTTATCTCAACACGAATCTCCCAATATAAAAGATATTGATGGAATTGAGTTTGTTAGAAATTTTTTATTAGATTTTGTTGATAACTATTCACAGATATTAATACACAGCCATGTAGTTGAAGATTATCAATTAGATTTGTATAAAATACATCCTCAATCAGATATGATTAATTTTAAGGTTAATGATTATGATAAAATAAAATCAATTGCTGATTATCAGTTTGGTAATGGGACAGGAGATGTTTTGTTTAAAGGTGAAGTTAAAATTGAGAAAAGTAAAAAAACTGATAAAATTAGACACATATATTGTGATGATGAACTTGTGGCGAATATGAGAGCTTCAGATTCTTATTTTGTTCTTGCAAAAGAAGGTGCGAGGAGATTACATAAAGCTATTAAGTTTCCTAACAACAGAGTTATTGTAAATTCTGATGCTGAATCATTTACTCGCGAAGGTAAGTCAGTATTTTCAAAGTTTGTTGTGGGTTGCGATTCAAATATTCGTTCTAAGGATGAAGTTTTAATTGTTAATGAAAAGGATGACCTATTGGCTTTTGGAAGATCATTACTTAACCATAATGAAATTATGAATTTTAACACTGGCCAAGCTATTAAAAATAGAAAAGGATTTATTAATTAGATAATAGCTATTTTTATAAAGAAATCATCAAGTTTTTCATAATATAATTGAATGAAAGCTATTCTTTTTATTTTTAAAACATTTAATTTAATTTAATTTTTTTTCATAGTCCTTGACATAATTTTTTAAGTAATGGACCTTTTAAATAAATATAATATTATTTTATTTCAAGTTTTATTTAATTAAATAATATATTTATTAATATAATTAATTTTACAATTATTTAATAATGAATTAAGTCATGTTTAAAATGATATTTTAATAAGTAAAAATTAATTATTCTAAAAAATTGAACCTTTATATTATGTATTTTATATAATAAAGAATAATTGATAGAATAATATTACTTCAAAGGAATTTATTTTTTAAAAACATTATCAAACTTACCATCACTAAATTATTATGGATAATTTTAAAATTTAAGTATTTTAGCAAACTAAGTTTTTTTTAGATGTTTTGAGTCTGTCCAACAATTATTTTCAGATGAAAAATAAGACTGTATATTTCTTTAAATTAAAAATAGAGTAACCAATTTTTTTAAAAATTTGAGTTGTTAGACCTCCTCGTTTGTCGAATTTTTTTTGATGAATCTTAAATCAAAATATTTATATAGTGGTTATGTTGAAACCTAATATGCTCATCATCAGATATAATAAAAATATGAACTTAAAAGGTTTATTAATCTAATATAATATCTGATTTTACAAAATGAACCATATATCAATATAATAATTAAATTCTTTAAAAATTTTAAATAAAAATAATAATATTAACTTAAATATTTTAAGATTGAAAATTAGATATTTTAAGATGAAAAGTTAAATATGCTCAGGTTAAATAAATTTAAAAAATGCTTAAGTTATCAGTGTTAATACTATATCAATCAATAAAATTTATTTATTTTATTTTATTTTTAAAATAAAATTTTTAGAGAGGTTTAAAATTTTTAGTATTCTGGTTTAAAAGCTTTTAATTCTATTTACGGAGCTTAATTCATTTGAGAGAGAGAGAGAGAGAGAGAGAGATATTTTAATAAATAAAAGGTTTTTATTCATTTTTTAATCAAATAAAAAGATTTTAGAAAGCTTTTAATTACAAAATAAAATCAATACATTTATATATAACTTGTTTACTAATACCATATTGGAGCATTTATTTAATA
>JAISTD010000166.1 GCA_031272765.1 Candidatus Methanovirga australis
ACTGGAACACCTTTAAAAGAACTAAAAGACATAAATATTTATAGGGGCATTCTAACGGGATTTAATGAAGCTTTCATTATTAATTCTGAAACACGGAATGATTTAATAGCTAAAGACCCGAAAAACAGAGAGATTATTAAGCCTTTACTTCGCGGCAGAGATATTCACCGATGGAGTATTAATTATCAAAACTTATATTTGATAACTACAAAAAATGGTATTTATGTTCCCAAGGAATATCCCACTATTTACGAGCATCTTAAATTATATGAAGATAAATTAACTAAAAGATATGATAAAGGAGAATATTGGTACAATTTAAGAAACTGTGCTTATTATGAAGAATTTGAAAAACAAAAAATAATATGGTCTGAGATAAGATCCAATTTATCTGTGGCTTTTGATAAAAATAATTTTTTTATTGATAAAACTTGTTTTATGTTAGTGCATAATAATGATAATGTTCATTTTTTAAAGTTTTTGAGTTCATTGATGTCTTCTAAATTATTGAATTTCGCTTTTAGAAAAATTGGTTCAACATTGGGAGATAAAGGTCTTAATTTAAGTAAGATATTCATTGAACAGTTACCAATTATTATAATTTCAAAAGAAGAACAAAAACCATTGATTGATTTAACCACAGAAATAATAGCTAAAAACCATGAACTTCATAAAGAGATAAAATCATTTCATAAGTATCTTAAGAGTGATTTCAAGGTTACTAATATTAACAAAAAACTAACAGAATATTATAATTTAGGTTTTGAAGATTTATATGCTGAAGTGAAAAAACAATATAAAGATATCACGAGGAAAGAAAAAGATAAATTAGAAAAAGAATACAATGAATCAATAGCTATCCTCAAACCTTTACAAGCTGAAATAGATAGGATTGATAAAGAGATAGATAAACTTGTCTATGAATTATATGATCTAAATAAGAAAGAAATAGAGATTATTGAAAGAGGATAAATAGTTTTGGTCAAACTTTTGTTGCCGAAGGCAACTTAGAAAATCTATGATTTTCGTTTTTTAAAAGTTTGAATAGTTATTGTTGAAAAATAATATTTTTAGAAAAGATTTTTTGAGGGGGTTGATTATTATGGGAGAAGATAACAATGAAAAACTTTCAAAACATGATGATTTGAAGAGGATTTGTGTGGGTACACAGACATTTGAGTTTTTAAGGGAAAATAATTATTTGTATGTTGATAAAACTAAGGAAATTCGTGACTTAATACATAATGAGAAGATAGTTTTTCTTTCTCGTCCAAGAAGGTTTGGTAAATCCTTGTTAGTGAGTACATTAGAAGAATTGTTTAAAGGAAATAAAGGCTTGTTTAAAGGACTTTATATTTATGATAAGTGGGATTGGAATAAAAAATATAATGTAATATCTTTAGATATGAGTGATATGGATAATCGTTCAACTGAAAAATTAGAAATAGACTTAAATAATACCATTGAAACTATTGCAAAAACAAATAAAATAAAACTTAATAAGGAAATTTCAGTTAGGAAAAAGTTCTCGAATTTAATAAAAGAATTATATGATAGTAATAGCAAGGAAGTCATTGTTTTAGTTGATGAATATGATGCTCCAATACTTGATAACATAGATAATAAAGAATTAGCTGATACCAACCGTAAGATGCTCCAAAGTTTTTATCAGACTTTAAAAAATAAAGATGAATTTCTTAAGTTTGTTTTCATAACAGGAATTAGTAAATTCATACATACCTCTATTTTCTCTAAATTAAACAATCCAACAGATATAACTTTAATAGATAGATATTCAACTATTTGTGGCATAACACATAAAGAATTAGATGAATACTGTAATGAACACATTTATTTATTTGCTGATAAGAATAATATGAGTTATGATGAAGCTTTATCCATGATTAACTATTGGTATGATGGCTATAGTTTTGATGGTGAAAAAAAGGTTTTCAATCCGTTTTCCACTTTATCTGCCTTAAAGAATGGAAAATTGTCTAAATATTGGTTTTCTACAGGAACACCACACTTTCTAGTGAATATATTAAGAGACAAGAGAGTAGATATTGATTTTAAGAATATGGAATTGAGTGAAGGTGATTTAAATGAAATCGACCCAATGAAAATAAAGGATGTTCCTCTACTCTTTCAAGGTGGTTACTTAACAATTGATAGGACATTTCTTAATGAAAATAATGAAACAGAGTATTTTCTTAGGATTCCTAATTTTGAGGTTAAGCAGGCTTATGATGATAATCTTACTAAAATATATGTTGAGAAATTTGGAAATAAGTTTAAGAATTTTAATGAGCTTATTTGGAATGAGGTTATTGAAGGAAATTGTAAAAGATTATCTGAGAATTTAAGGGCTTTTATTGTAGGAATACCATACTATAATAGAATTAGTATGGATAATAAAGAGAAATGGAAAGTTTATCCTTTATTATTTAGGGTGTGGGCTGAGGAGGCAGATTTTTATTTGACTGAGGAGAAATCTATTGAAGATGGTAGAATTGATTTTGTTCTTGAGAATAATATGCAAGATCAAACTTTAATTATAGAGATGAAATACACGGCTGATCAATCTAAATCAATGGATAGTCTGATTAATGAGGCTTTTAAACAAATTGAGGATAAAAAATATTGGTGGGCTTACACTGGTAAGATTAAATTAATGGCTTTAGCAATTAAGGATATTGAAATTGGCAATGGGTTCACAACAGATGTTAAATGTGAAATAAAGGATATTCCTGCGGTATACGATAATTAAAAATACTTTTTTAAGGTTGAGTAATGATTTATAAGAAATATGGGAAATATTAATAATTAACCACAATCATAAAGGAGCATTAATTCAATGGTATAAGAAATACGAGGCAAAAGAATTGGATAATGAAATTATTGGGAAGTCCATTAGGTAGTGCTGGCTATTAGATAAACTTGTCTATGAATTATATAATTTAACTAAAGACGAAATAAGAATTATTAAAAATGGAAATTAATGATAATGTGATTAAATGAACTTATTAAATACTTTACGAACTACTGATTATAATTTAAAAATAATTAACTATTTTAATTTTTTGAAACTCTTTCACATTTCAAGACAAATTGTAGTTATATTTAATAATTAGAAATTTAGTATAATATATATAATTTAATAACTACAAAAAATAATATTATAAAAATTTATCTTTATGTTTAATGTAGCATAAAAAAAATAAATTAAAAAAAAAAATTAAAACTAATCATTATAAAATAGATGAGTAAGTTAAAATAATTAATATTAATTATAAAAATGAATGTTAATAAAAATTACTGTGTGGAGTTGTTATTATTTCAGAAGATATGTCAAATGAATTAGATAAGAATGTTACAAAGGTTAAAATAATCCCAGCTTACAATATTTTTTGGAGAGGAAAAGAATATTTACTTAGTCACAACAAATTTAGAACTTTAAATTATATTGATATGTTTCATTCAACATATCGATCATCAAAAGAATTGAAAGTTTCATACAAAACAGCATTAAACTATATAGAAGATATAGAAAAAGGATTGGATATTAAAGTTGTTATTACACATAAAGGCGGTAAAGGTGGAGGTGGAGGTTCTTTTCTCTCACCTGACGGCGAAAGAATTTTAAAAGAGTGTAAAGCCCTTAATGCTATGATTGAGCTTAATAATGGGATAAATGAAATTGAAACTGTTATTACTGATGTTGATAAAAATAATGGAATTATGGAAATTGAGATTAGTGATAATAAAATAACAATACCAAGAAAAAACAATTACTCTCTTGGAGATAAAGTCTTAGCATTAATTAGTTACGACAATATTTTTATAACACTTGAACCCTATAAATCCAGTGTTAGAAACATACTTAAAGGGACTGTTACTGAAATGCAACTTATAGATAACTTGTTCAGAATAAAGGTAAATATTGGAAATATTGCAGTTTACTCAGATATCACAAAAGTTGCTTCTACTGATTTGAAATTAGAGTTGGGTAAAGAAGTTTATGTAGGATTTAAAGCTATGTCTATTGCATTATTAAAATTATAGTTCAGCTATCTGAGAATTATGATCTTTAATTTAATCTTTCTATTAAATAACTTAAGGAGGATTATATGCTAAAAATATATGTTGATGAGAACAAGTGTACTGCATGTGGAGATTGCAAAGATGTTTGTCCAAAAGGAGAATTAATTTGGTCAATAAATAAAATTGCACATGCCTCTAATTTAGAATATTGTCATGTATGTACAATATGTGCTTCTAAATGTCCTACTGGGGCTATCTTAATAGATAGAAATGCTCCTGGAGATGATAGGGCTGAAAGAAACAATCAACCTCATGAAGATGATTTAATAGGTTAGTGATTAAAATGAGTAGGATAGCTAAAATTAAGAGAAAAACTTCTGAAACATCTATTGAAATTAGAATTAATTTAGATGGAGAAGGAAGTTACAACATTGATACAGGAATTAGATTCTTTGATCATATGTTAGAATCTTTCTCAAAACATAGCTTTTTTGATTTAGACATTAAATCTATTGGAGATATAGAAATTGATGATCATCACACAATTGAAGATACTGGAATGGTTTTAGGTGAAGTTTTTTTAAAATCACTTGGAGATAAAAAAGGTATAAAACGAATGGCTCATGCAATTGTTCCAATGGATGATTCACTTTCCACTGTAGCTATTGATATTAGTGGTAGATCATATAGTTTAATTGATATCTCATTTAATAGCTATAAAATAGGAGATATGAGTTCTGAAACTGTTCCTCATTTTTTTGAGTCTTTCACATCAACAGCTAAAATAAATATTAACAGTAAAGTTACAGGGTCTAATGATCATCATAAAGTTGAATCTCTTTTTAAAAGTTTTGCAAAAGCCTTAAAAGAAGCAACAAGAGTAGAGCATAATCAAATTCCAAGCACAAAAGGGATTATTTAAAATAGTGTTCTTAGATTTAATTTATAGTTTAAATTTAAAATTATTTAAACAATTGAAATTAAATTTAGGAAAATTAAAAAAGGGGTAACTCATGAATAATTTAGATACTAACAATAAAGAGAGAGAGAGAGAGAGCTGTTATACGATAAGTGTCATCATTCCCACTTTTAATGCTGAAAAATATATTAAGAGAGCAATTAATTCAGTTATCAATCAAACTATTGGCTTTGAAAATATTGAACTCATCATTGTAGATGATAACTCTATAGACAATACAAAACAAATTTTAAAAAACTTTTCAAAACAATATGAAAATATAAAGTCTATATTCTTAAAAACAAATAGTGGAAATCCCAGTAAACCTCGCAATATTGGCATTGAATCTGCTAATAGTAACTATATAATGTTTCTTGATGATGATGATAAATATGATAAAGAGGTCTGTGAAAAATTGTATAATAAAGCTATTAATGATGAAACTCTTGATTTTGTAGCTTGTGGATTATTTTTAGAAAAGGATGAAATAATAAATTTCAATTATAATGATCTTGATTTTATTAAATTTGAAGGAAATTATTCAAATAGTGAGTGGAAAAGTCCAGATAGACAACAATGGCTTGTTTTATTTTCTATTTGCAATAAAATATTTAAAAAAAGCTTTTTAATTGATAATAACATTAGATTTTCAAAGTATAGACATGAAGATGCAAATTTTATGATGATATGTTTTATTAAAGTTTATAGTTTTGCAGTATTCAACAGTTATATAGGTTATTTTATTACTGTTAGACCTGATTCCAGAAGTAGAAATTTTACTCCTTTAAAGCATTTAGATATTATACAAGGTGTATTGTTCACATATAGGAATTATCTTAGAAAAGAAGATTCTAATACAAAAAAATTTTATTTTGATCATTATAGTCCAAGCTTTTTAGTTTCTCATTTTCTATTTTTAAGATATGATGATTTTAAAAAAGTTTACAGTGAATGTATTCCTATTTTTAAAGAGGGTATAAAACTATCTAAAAATCGATCATATTTTTTAATTATAAGGACATTTTCATTGAATTATTATACAGCTATTTTTTTCATGTTTTTATTCCAAGCATTAAATAAAGTTTTAAAAATAAAGTAGAGTGTTTTGTGAAATTAAGTATTCTGAGTTTAAATATGATTCTGTTAATTTTTTTAACTTGATTTAGATTCTTAATTTTCATTTAATTATTTAAAATATGCTATTTTTTTTATAAGTGTCATTATTAAAGTTAGCTTAATAAAATAAACTTATTATTCATAAAAGTTTTTATTCCTCGTAAAGTCCTAAATTTACTAATTATTCATTAATTATTTTCTCCATATTTTCATAAAGAGACTTAACATCAAGATTAGACATTTTTTTAGAAGAAAATTCGTCTTTAATATTTTTTGATGCATTTTCTAATTCTTTTGATTTTACACCATGCCTTATTGAAGCAATAGCTTCAGTATATGCTGATAACTTGTCAGCCACTTCGATTAATTCTCCATCAATTGGGGAAAATATATCTTGATTGAAATCCTCAATAGATACAACTTTTTTAACCTTTCCTTTATCAATGATTTTATTATCAAACTCGTCCTCTGTTAAATATTTTAATTCTTTTCCCCAATTATCAGGAATAAGAGGCAAAATTTCATTTTCCATTTGATAAGTTTCATATTCTTTGATCAAAACATCTAAACCTTCAACTGATCTTTTAATTGGAGAAACAATATCTTTTGTTAAGACTTCTGGAAGGTCATGGAAAAGACCAGCGAAGAAATTATTGTATAATCTTTTATTACATGGATTTTCAATTGAATTAACTGTGAATAAATAGCTCATTGCTGCAACCATTAACATATGCCCTAAGACTGATGTCTCTGGAACTCTTGGTATGTAAGCCCATCTTTTCTGAAATCTTAACTGTCCACATAAATCTATAAACCCATAAAGTTTTTTATCCCAAAAAATTCTTTGAACACCATTCAAGTCATAATACTCTTCGATTCGTTTTTCAATATCCTCTTTTGTTTTATTTATTCCATATATAAACGGACCTGAATTGTAAATTATTTTAAATTCCCAATTCGTGGCTATGTAATGAGCAGATTTAAGAATTTTATCTTCAAAGGAATTTTTATCAGAACCAACATATTCTCTGAACTTATCTGCAAAGTCCCTGTTAAAATTATTTAATTTTGGTTCAATGATTGATAAAACATATTGATTTAATTCTTTTTCTTTCTTCTCCATCATTTTATGAAAAATTGGTGGTTTTAAATCTGTTAAAACAATCCTATAAAAGAAATCAAATAGAAACTTATTTATCAAGCCTATCCAATTGATTTCATTATTTTTAGATTCTTCTGTCTTAGCGATTATATATGCAATTATTATCTTATGTGCTTGTTTATCAAGTTCAACAAGATTAACAGGACGAATATGATCATTCCAACGTTGCATATTTGCAGACTTGAAAAATAATTCGATTATTCTTTCCATTTAATATTTTCCTTCTTAATATTTTTTACTATAGTCCTTGACATAATTTTTGTAAGTAATGGACTTTTTAAATAAATATAATATTGTTTTATTTAATTAAATAGTGTATTTATTGATATAATGAATTTTATAATTATTTAATAATAAAATAAACCATGTGTTAAATGATATTTTCAAACAGAGAATAAATTATTCTAAGTTGAAAATAAATTTTCAACAATAAAAGAGTATATAAAAAATTTATTAATTAAATTATTAATATCAAGGACTATAATTAAACAAAGTTTCAAATTTAATAATCATATTTTACTACATGATCATATTTAATATATTATCATAGCATATACTTATTAAAATATATTTAAATTATTATTCAAAATTACAATTTTTAGCTTAAATCTAAGTATTTGATTAACTAAATTAAAAATTAATCAATTTTAAAAAATGAATTATTTTAATTAAAAGTATTTTGATTTTTTTTATTGTTCATACCAATATTTATTATTTATATAATAATACTATATAAAATTTTCGTAATAAAATAAGAGAATCACTTATAGATCCAAAAATTACTATTGATAATGAAATTTAGAAAAAACAGAAATATTTGTTGAAGGATGTAGAATATTTTTATGAGTTGCTGATTTCTTTAAAGCTCAATATTTTCTTAAAATTCCTTGAATATTAATGGAATAACTAAAAAAGAAAAAAGATATTTATTTGTTAAAAAAACCAAATTAAGATGGTTTATCTAAACAGTAGGTTTTTGAGAGAGCATGACCTTTTCCACCGTGTGGAGTTCTTAAAATAGTGTCATTGCTTTTCTCAATTTCTCTTGCTTCAGTTGCTAATTTAGCTGCCATTCCAATTAATTCATGTGCTGCAGCAACCAAAGGAATATATTGTTCAGATTCTTTAACCATGAAACATCCTTTTAGGTCAATATCAGCGACTTTTTCAGCAGATTCATAAGCAGCTATTGCTTTTGCTTTAGCATATTGATTGTTAAATCCTGCAGCTTCAACAGCTTTTTCTGCTGTGATAATTACTTTTGGCAATTCTAATGATTTGCCTGCTTCAATATCTGCTATAAGTTTATTTATTGTATTCTGAACAACTCTGTAAGTACCAGTTAAAGCTAAGACTTTAATAACATCTGCGTTGAAAGAAGCCATTTCAGTTGGGTCAAGCCATTCTCTTCTTGCACCAATCATTGGGTCTCCTTTAACAATTATGTAACCTAATCCTTGTTCATTCATTTCATCTTTTTTGCTTGCTCCTGGAGCATCACCTATGATGATTGCTGGGGTATCATAGTCAGATAATATTTCTCTTGCTTTAGCAGGTCCTGGAGCACCTGGGTTTGGGCTTATGAATATTATGAAATCTGGGTTGAAGTCTTTAATTTTAGGAACCACATCTTCCACTTGTTCAGGACCCATTTTAGCACCAGAGCCAACTATTCT
>JAISTD010000178.1 GCA_031272765.1 Candidatus Methanovirga australis
TTGTTAACTGTAACCAGCATAATCATAGCAAGTTTAATTTCACCAACATATTGTGCATACTTCCAATTTGCTAACACACTTGCAAGAATTCCTTTAATGCTTCCAAACTCAATTGGAACTACTATATTACCAGCAATAGCATCTGCTAAAGCTACTAAAAATAGTGATCTTTTGGACAAGTACATTTCAGAATCGTATAGATATATATTAATAATAATAATCCCAGCATGTGTAGGGATTGCTTTACTTTCAAAACAGATAATAGGAACTATTCAACCATATAAATTAGAATATATGTATGGTGCTACCACATTAAGTATATTAGTTATTGGCATGGGATTCTATACAATTTTTTCAATATCGTCAAGTATTATTCAAGGCATTAAGAACCCAATAATACCAATATATTTATTAGTTTTAGGTGCTATTTTAAATATTATATTAACATATATATTAGTTCCTCGTTATGGAATTGAAGGAGCAGGCATTGGAACCACCATAACAAATATAATGATAACAATTCCATGTGTGATAGTTCTCCTAAAATACAAAAAACACCAAAATTCTATACTTCCCTATTTAAAAATGATAATTGCATCATCAGTTATGGGAATATGTCTTTTAGGATTAACTTCCCAAACATTCATTCCATTGTATCTCCAAACAATTATAGGACTTATTATGGGTCTAATTGTATATTTTTTAGTTTTACTCATATTAAAAGGATTTACAAGAAGAGATGTTCAATTATTAAAAAGATTTAATAATAAAATAAAATTATTATCTCCATTTTTTAATAAAATATATGATTTAATGATCAAATTTTCTTCAGATGAATGATAAAATATAAGATTTCATCAGTTGAAAGGATAAAAAGCTTTGGATAGTCTTTAAATTTATAATAACTAATTAAATATTCGTTATTATATAAAATATAAGTTATTTTAATTTAATTTTTTAGAATAATTTATTTAAACTTATTAAAATTAAAAAAATAAAAATATTATCAAAAATGACTATAAAATGAAAATATGGAAAATAAGTGAAAAATTAAAGATTATAATTGAAAACTATCAAAATAAAAGTCAGGATATTCGCCTTTTAAAAAAAATTTCCATTTTGTTTTTGAACTGAATAAAAAATTTAATATACAATGAATCACCATTAATAATCTAATGAGAACAATTGTTAACACGATAATCCTTAAAGGTTATGATTTAACTCCAATTAAATCAAATATCTTGATTGATGATGGAAAAATTATTGAAATTTCTGATGAAGTATTTGAGGGAGAAATAATAGATGGAACAGGGACAATGATTTGTCCAAGTTTTTTAAATGGTCATACTCATGTTGGAGACTCGATAATAAAAGATTATGGTGATGGAAGATCCATTGAAGAGTTAGTTAAGCCTCCTGATGGATTAAAACATCTTGCACTTTCTAATTGTGATGATGATGAAATAATATTTTCTATGAGAAATTCAATGTTAGATATGATTAAAACAGGGACCACACACTTTATAGATTATCGTGAAGGAGGTTTAAAAGGAATAAAATTATTAAAAAAAGCGGCTGATAATCTCCCAGTTAATCCAATAATACTTGGAAGAGATCCTATTTTTCATAATAGTCAAGCAACAGAAGATGAAATTAGAAAAATCACTGTAAAGTTATTAAAAAATTGTGATGGAATAGGTTTAAGTGGTTTTAGTGAAGTTTCAGATGAAGTATGTAAAATTGTAACAGAAGAATGTAATAAGAGAAATAAAATCCCATCAATTCATGTTGGGGAATACTCAGAACTTCAAAAAAATTCATTGGAAGAATTTGGGAAAACAGAGATTGAAAGGTCTATTAATCTAAATTTTAAGCTTTTAATCCATAGTACATATCCAACAGATGATGATTTAAATTTAATTAGTGAAAATAGGAAATTAGTCACTTTATGCCCTCGCTCCAACGGAGCATTGAATTTAGGAATTCCACCATTTAAAAAATTTATTACAAAAAAAATTAATGCACTGATTGGAACCGATAATATAATGCTAAATTCCCCTAATTTAATGAGAGAAATGGAATATACTTTAAAAGTAATGAGGGCTTACTACAAAGAATATGTTGATCCCAAAGAAATTTTAAAAATGGCAACTGTAAATGGATATGAAACAGCCGATAATTTAAATGAATGTAATTTGAATTTCTACTCAACAGTTAATAAAACAGTCATTGGTGAAGGTAATGATGCCCAGTTATTCCTCACAAAATTAATATCTAAGAACCCCTATTTAAATATAATAAATAGAGTGGAAACAAATGACATCATAGCTATTGTAAATAAAGATAAATTTTTATACTTGAATGATAAAAAATAATTACAATAAATATTAAAAATAAATTAAATAATAAATATTAAAATTAGTATTATGTAAAATAAATAAACATATTTTAATTAAAATGAACATAATAGATGAATAGATAAATATGTAATCAAAAAATGAGGTGATATTATGTACAAAAAAATATTAGTGCCTACAGATGGTTCAAAATTCTCAGAAAAATCAGAAGAACAAGCCTTATTTCTTGGCGAAGCTATGGGATCTGAAATTATAGGGTTAAGTGTAGTTGATACAAAATTTTTCAATGGTCTTCCTGCAGGAGACACAATATACGAAATTAACCAAATTCTTAAAGAAGAATCTAAAAAAAATTTGAAAAGATTTGAAGAGATTAAAAAAGAAAAGGATAGTGATCTTAAATTAAGAACAATTAAAGTTGAAGGCTCTCCAGCAGACACTATTTTAGAGGTTGCTGAAAAAGAAGGTGTTGATCTGATTGTTATTGGAAGTTCTGGAAAAACAGGGCTTCAAAAATTTTTAATGGGAAGTGTTGCTGAGAAAGTAGTCAAGTTAGCAAAATCTAATGTATTAATCGTTCATTAAGCCTTTTATTTAATTATTTTAAATTTTTACAATAATTTTTATTGGACGATTTTTCATTTAATAACACATTTTTCTAATTATTAAATATTAAATTTTAAGATGATTAACAAATATTTTTAAGGTGATTAATAAATATTATTATAGTTCTTATTATTCATTAAAATAATGAATCTAAGAAGGAATGCAAAGCAAACTTAAAAATTTAATCCATACCCTACATTATATAGATTAAACTAATAAAATAACATCAATTAAAAAATAATTCATCATGAATTTCATTACAATAGTTTATAATTTAGATGATGATGAAAATAAAATTATATGCTTACTTAATATCTAAACAAGGTGTGAAAATGTTAGTGAAAGATATCGTCTCAGATGAAGTAATATCTATTTCAGTTCCAGGGAATCGTGAACAGGCATTTGAAATAATAAATACAAAAAAAGTTTCGAGTTTACCAGTTGTTAAAGACGGCACAAAGAAATTAGTTGGAATAATTACTCGATCTAATTTAATCGAAAACCCAGATGAAGAACAATTGGCTATGTTAATGACAAGAGATCCAGCTACAGCAACCTTAGAGGATGATGTTGTAGATGTTGCCAAAAAAATGTTGGAAATTAATGTTAGAAGAATACCTATTGTAAAGGATGAAGAGTTAGTTGGAATTATAACCTCATCTGATTTGGTTTCATTAGCGATTAGTGAAATGAGTATAACCGAACCAGTTGAAAATTATATGTTAAATAGTATTCCTACTACTTGGGAGAACACTCCACTGACTGTAGCCTTTGAAACAATGAAGTTTGGTAAAATGAAATGTGTTATTGGTTTAAATAACGAAGGTAAGCTTAGTGGTATCGTTACAGAATCCGATTTCATCAAAGAAAGTGAAGTTGTAGCTAAAACAAGTGTTCAAAGTTCTACAGTTGGAACAGAAGGAGATAAATGGTCCTGGGACAGTAAATCCGTGCTTTACATAGAAAAACATAGCCTCACATTTTCTGATAAGACTGTTGAGGATGTTTCTGCTCAAGAAATTGTTACTGTAAATACTAAAACAAAGGTATCTGACTGTGCTAAAAAAATGAAGGAGTATAAAATCGATCAGATCCCAGTTATTGATGTTGAAGGTGAGTTAATAGGATTAATAAGAGCTAATGATTTACTTCGTGCCATGATAAATATTCAATAAATCTCTTATTATAACTACTTACCATTTAACTATTTAATTATAACTATTGATTTTAATTTAGCTATTTAACTTACTATTTTAAGTCAGATTTAATAAAGCTTCTTCTTTTAGTTTTCTACGATATTTACCATATTTGTCATCAATTGAATATTTTGGAGGATAAACAACATTTAAATCTCCATCACAGCTTGGACATCTACTTTTCATAGTGTAAATACCACAACTTTTACATTTCATCATTTTCATTTTCACAGTAACACCATAAAAAAGCTTTTTTTTTAATTTAAAATTAAAAAATTTAAATTAAAGAAAAGCTTCGCTTTTCTAACTTATAAAATCAGAGATTTTATAATTAAAGAAAATTAAAATTTTCTAAGTTAAAACACGTTTTAACTAAAGATAATCGAAGATTATCTAAATTCAAAATAAAAAATTTTGAATTAAAGAAAAGCTTCGCTTTTCTAAATTATAAAATCAAAGGTTTTATAATTAAAGATAATCAAAGATTATATAAAAAATTTATTAATTAAATTATTAATACCAAGGACTATAAAAAATAAAAAAAAACAGAATTTATAACTGTTTTAAAAAATATAGATATATTTAAAAACTTCTTTAAAAAAATATCTAAATAAATTATTAAAACTAATATTAAACACTGATCAATGAATTATAAGAAAATATACTTTTAGAAATTGATTTAATGAAATTTATCCAATTAATATCTAATTCTAAAAATTAATCTATAATTAAAATTGTGAATGAAATTGATTAAAAAATCATTCTAATTCACGTAAAAATTCTCCAGTTCCTTTAGATTTTTCAATTAGTTTAATAGCTTTCTGAGTAGATTCTTTTAAACTTTTTTCAGCATTAATATAATCTGGAGATTTAACTGTGATCCTGTATCTTGGAGCCCCTACAGTTTGTACTTGGATATTATCACTTTCAATAGCTTTAAGTGCCTCTTTAATAACTTCCACACCGTTAGGAGAATAAGTTTGTAAATCCATATATCCTGTTATTTGAACTTCTGGAGGACTTATGTTTTTAATAGCTATCTCAGCAATAGCTTTTGCCCAATCTTCATTAATTCCTTCCTCTATGAGAGTAGATTCTCCTTCTTCTGCTGAACTTTCAAATGCACCATAAATATCTCCAAAGATTTCCATAAGTTCATAACCTACTTCTTTGTAAGCTACATCCAAATTTTTATCCAAAGTCTTAGCAGCTAGTTCAAGGAATTTTTCGGCTTTTTGCTCTATTTTCCATTGCTGAATTTTCTTTGTTCTTTGATCTTCCCTTATCCTTTTTAGAGAACCATCAACATGCCCTTTTTTTGGATTTACCCTTAATACACGAGCAACTATCTTCTGATTTTCACGAACATAATCTCTGATGTTTTTAACCCAACCTGCTGAAACTTCAGATATGTGGATAAATGTTTCTTTACCTTGATATTCTTCAAGTTTTGCAAATGCACCATAGTTAAAAACCTTGTACACAGTTGCCACTATAAGTTCGCCTTCTTTAGGCCACTCATGACTTTTCCTTACCATTTATTCAACTTCCTATAATATTAATTAAAATAAATAATAATTAATTACTAAACTTTAATAGAAATTTAAAATATATTTAATATCTGCAATAATTAATTATTATTAAATTTTAACTTATTTTGAAAAATAGCTTAAATTAAAAGTAATAATAATTAGTAAATTATATTAACAAAATTTATTACTATATTCAACTCTAAAAATAGCTGTTTAATTAATAGAAATGTCTATCTTATTACTTCAGTAATTTTAGCCATTATTTTAGATTTTCCACCTAAAGGTTTGACTATTGTCTTCCCACAGATGATACATTTAACATTTGATGCTGCCTTGTTGAAAACAATTTGTTCATTATCACAATCTAAACATCTGACTCTTAAAAATTGTCCTTTTCTATGTATTACCATTAAATCACCTACTTAGTTATAAATTCCACTTTTCCTGTTCTAAATGATGAACCTATATGAGATTTTCCACATTCTTTACATTTTAATCTTAAATCTAACTTTTTAACAGGTTTGTTTCCTGAAGGTAAAGGTCTCGGATACCCTCTGTAACCAGAGGTAACCCTTCTAAACTGCCTTTGACCCCATTTCAATTCACTTGCTTTTCTTTTCTTTGCAACCAATACTTCATGAACAGTATGTTTCTTACATTTTGGACAATATGTTCTTCTTTCTTTTGGAATTTTCATTGTATCACCAACATTCGATAAAATTTCCATATAATTATTATATAATAAAAATAAAACTTATCTAAAGAAATAATAGCTAATTTAAATAAACAGAGTAATTCCATAGATAAAAATATAGAGTAAAAAGTATTTATATGCTCAAATAATTTTATAGAATAAGTCTTCAATAAATAATATATTAGAGTATATAGTATTATTATATTAACATTTTGATTATATTTAAATGTTTCCAAAAATAAAAATTTAATCAAAATTAAACAAAAATATATTCATTCATAAAATAGCAATACTGTCAATTTAATTTTTTATTTTTTTTATATATCACTTAGTATTTTGCTTTTAGAGAGTTTCTATTAACCTAATCAAAAATATAACATATCTGATAAAATTTTATAAATTTATGAAACTCCCTATAATCATAAAGCAGAAAAAAATATACAATAATATGTTAAATAAGCACATCAAACATATAATTAAATATAATAACCGAGTCTGTCTAATAATTATTTTGACCTGAAAAATAAGACCGTATGATTCTTTAAAATTGAAAATGGAGCAACCAATTTTTTAAAAAATTAAGTTGTTAGACATCCTCACAAATGGAATTATTGATATATTATTTTAGTTAGTATAATATTAGACTTCTATGACTTCAAAGGATTTTAAATCTAAAAGGTCGAAGGTTAGAAGTTCAGGAGCATAAGTTACAACACCAACTCCAGTTATCAGTTTAAATGCTTCGAATGCTTCTAAACATCCAATTATATTTGGAACTGGGCCAATAACTGGTGGTATTCCTCTTGTCATTTTTTGAATATCTTTTTTCACTTCATCATCCAATTTTTTACCTATTGAAGGAAATTTAAATAACTTTTCATAGCTCGGAGTGTCATTAGTAAATGTAGTAATTTGTCCAGCTGTTCCATGAATAGCTCCATGAATGTATGGAATATTAAGTTTAT
The DNA here is from genome assembly GCA_031272765.1 of Candidatus Methanovirga australis. Taxonomy (GTDB): domain Archaea; phylum Methanobacteriota; class Methanobacteria; order Methanobacteriales; family Methanobacteriaceae; genus Methanovirga; species Methanovirga australis. Next base: position 7,351 of record JAISTD010000178.1, read on the forward strand.
TAGCTGCTCTTGTTAGAATTACTCTGGTAATTAGATTATCCACTGCATCAATTAAAATATCAGAGCCTTCAATAATCTTTTCAACATTATCTTCATTCACTTCTTGATTTATTCGATTGGTTTCAACATAAGGATTTATTTTTCTTAACTCTTCCTTTGTAACTAATGTTTTATCTCTGCCTAATCCGTCTAAACTGCTCATCACTTGTCTGTTAAGATTTGATAAATCAAAAACATCCTTATCAACGAAATTAAGTTTACCAACTCCTTGACGAGCTAACATTTCAAGTGTTGCTCCACCAATACCACCAGTACCGATTACAGTTATTTCAGCATTTTTAAATTTTTCTTGTTGACTTTTAGTTACTATACTCATTTGTCTACTGATTATTTCCCAATATCCTTGTCCAATATATCTTGTAGGCATTATATCACTTATCTACTATATCCATCATTTTTTTCATTATATTTTCTTATTTTAAATATTATTCACATACATAATGTTAAATTATTATTGTTATGATTATTATTTTTGAATTTAACAATTAGGTTATCTTTACATTTTAGGTTATCTTTATATTTCAACTACTATTTCATCAATTATCCACCATATATTATTCTAATTATTTGAATTTCATCTTCATCATTAATCAGTTCATCTTCAACAGCTATATCCCCATTTTTCTTAGTGACAACAGATTCTGATGATATGTTTAATTCATCCAATAAGTGTTTTATAGTTGTATTATCATTATCTAATTGCCTATTTTCTATTTTAGATCCTATTTTAACCTTGAAAACCATTAATACACCTTTTAATATTATATTTAATTAAATATTAAATACTCTATTCTAATTCATTTTTGGCTTGATTTACCCATTCTAATATCTTATCATTGGATATTACCTCAAGAATTGGATAATTTGATTTATGAATTCTAATTTCTTGATAGCTTAATCCTTCATTTTGAACAAGATCAAACACATATTTTCTGCAATTTTTTATAAAGTTCATGGACTATTTCCTAATATATTATAATTAATATTAATGTTATAATATTAAGTTTATTTAATAATTTTTTATAAATTATTCACTATTGAAAGCCTGTTCTCTAATTTATGGAATTTTAAGTTCTATTTTTTAAATAAATCATGATTATAATCTCTTATTGCATAATATCCTTATTGCTTAAATCCATATTTATTAGCAATTTTTTATATTGTATAAAATTTTTTTTATTTATATAAAACCTACATAAAAACTTTGTCTAATAATAGTATGATTAACTTAAGTATATAACAATTGTTATTTTAAAAGTCATATATAAACTTTACTTATAATATTAAATTTATAATATTTATTATTTATATAATAAAAATATTTATAATAAATTAAATAAGATGATTATAATATAAAACACTTTCTTTAATATGCCTTCTTTAAAAATTATGAAATTAAAAATTCTTAATTAGTATTACAACTTTTGATTTAATAGCTTAACAATGATAAAACATTATAAAAAGTAGCTGAAAACATTCCAAATTATTAAAAATAGTATAAGATTTTAAAAATATGGATATTATATATAATAAAGAAAAAGTAAGAATTAAAAACCAAAAAATCTTCCTAATTTATAAAACAAAAAATAAAGAAAATTCTGTTTCCTAAGTTTCCCACGACCTTCAAAACCAAAGATTTTATAATAACTCAATAAGAATTAGAAATTTTATAAATAAATGGAGGATGGTTCCGACGCGATTCGAACGCGTGATCCCCTCGTTGTAAGCGAGGTATCGTACCCCTAGACCACGGAACCAACAACATAAATGATTATATTTTTGAAAGTATATAAATGTTTCTATTAATGATACGCTTATGTTAACTTTAAGATTTTTTATTTTTAAATTTTTTCTATCCGAAAATTTTCTTACTATTAGTATCAATAAGAAAGCTAAAAAGAAATTTCAAAGTTTATTAAGCCATATAAATGAAGTTCAATTAGAATTAAAGAAGTTCATTAGCATCAAACATATATTTTTAATAAATATAAATTTTTGTTCATGAATCATAACATTTATATAACAGTGACCATTATAGTAATATCTATATAAAATTATTAATAATTTAAATATAAAAAAATCAGTACGATTTTAAACATTTATAATTTTAATATTTAAATTTGATTTCTTAAACTTTTAAATTAGAAATTATTATATTATAAAATCTATCGTTTCTACAATTAATAACGAAATTATTTATCATATAGATTGTTACTGTTATTATTAATAGTATAATTAATTATATTCTAATTTAAATATATATCATTATATTTTTATTCAATATTATACAAAACCATACAATATATGAGTCATAGAAGAGCTGATAAAATGATGAGAATTAGTATGTCCCTACCAAAAAAATTGCTTGCAGATTTTGATGATGTTTTAAAAAATAGAAATTATCAATCAAGATCTAAGGGAATAAGAGATGCTTTAAAAGATTACATTGTTCGTTACCAATGGATGAACGAGATG
>JAISTD010000199.1 GCA_031272765.1 Candidatus Methanovirga australis
AACTTTTATATTATTTCAAAGAGGTTTTTAGTTTGAGTCATGATAAAATGATAAACATTGGTAGGAAAAGAGGATTTTTATGGCCTTCATTTGAGATTTATTCTGGAGTCGCTGGATTCACAGATTATGGGCCATTAGGAGCAATGTTAAAAAATAATGTTATGCAGAAGTGGAGAGAAATTTACATAGTAAATGAAGGATTTTATGAAATTGAAAGTCCAACTGTCACAATTGAAGAAGTTTTAATAGCTTCTGGTCATGTGGGTAATTTTACTGATCCTATGGTTCAATGTCTTGAATGTAAAGATGTTTTTAGGTTAGATCATATTGTGGAAGAACAAACAAATCTTTCAGTTGATGGTTATACAAACGAAGAGTTGGATAGTCTGGCTCTTGAGAGAAATGTTAAGTGTCCAAGTTGCAGTGGCAAATTATCTGAAGCTTGGAACTTTAATTTAATGTTTAAAACCAGTATTGGACCAAAAGGAAATAAACCTGGATATATGAGACCTGAAACTGCTCAAGGAATATTCATAATGTTTAAACGTCTCAGTCGATTCTTTAAAAACAAACTGCCTTTTGGGGTTGTTCAATTAGGTAAAGCATATAGAAATGAAATTTCCCCTCGTCAAGGAGTTATTCGTCTTAGAGAGTTTACTCAAGCTGAAGCAGAAATATTTGTTCATCCGAAGGATAAAACTCATCCTAAATTTAATGAAATAACTAATGAAGTTTTTGCTTTATATTCTGCTAAAAATCAAAGTGATGGTGAAGAAGTTATTACTCTAACTGGTCAGGAAGCATTAGATAATAATATTGTTGCAAATGAAATCTTAATCTATGAAATATATTTAGCTAAAAAGTTTTTAAATGAGATAGGTATTCCTGATAATGCTTTAAGAATTAGACAACATCTTCCAAATGAAATGGCACATTATGCCAATGATAGTTGGGATGTTGAATTAAAAACAGATAAGTATGGTTGGGTTGAAATTATAGGAATAGCTGATAGAGGAGATTATGATCTTTTGGCTCATTCTAAGCATAGTAATGAAGAGTTAAGTGTTTACACAGAATATGATGAACCTAAAATCATTAAAAAAACAGTTGCAAAACCAGATATGAAAGAGTTTGGTAAGAAATTTAGAAAGGATTCTGTTAAAATAGTTGAAGCTTTAAAAAGTGTGGATGGTTTAAAGGTTAAGGAAGAGTTAGAAAGTAATGGTGTTTATGAAATAGCTATTGACTCTAATAATTTCGAAATTGAGAGTGGAGATTTATATTTTGAAGAGATTAGTGAGGAGATTAGAGGAGAAAAAATTATTCCTCATGTTATTGAGCCTTCTTTTGGTATTGATCGTATTATCTATGGTTTGTTGTTACATTCTTTTAGTAGTGTGACTGTAAAAGAAGATGGTAAGGATAAAATTAAGGATTATTTCAAATTTGCCCCTGTTGTTAGCCCGATAAAAGTCGCTGTTTTCCCTTTAATGAAAAAGAGTAGATTACCTGAAATAGCTATTGATATTAAGGATAGTTTGAGGTTAGATGGTTTCACAGTAGAGTATGATAGTTCTGGAACAATTGGTAAAAGATATGCTCGAAGTGATGAGATTGGAATTCCATTGGCTGTTACTGTTGATTTTGAGACATTAGATGATAATTGTGTTACAGTTAGAAATAGAGACAGTGAAAAACAGGAAAGACTTAAAATTGAAGAGTTAAAATTTTATATTAAAGATTTTTTTAATAATTAAAAAGAAATGAGAAAAAATCATATACAGCTGCTTTAGATGATTATCACCGAAAAAAAATATAATAAAAAATATTATATTATTCATTAAATGTACTAACAAACCTTCATTGGTAAATATTTAGAAAGTGTTGATGATTATGAAAATAATGATTCAAGGAACAGGATCATCAGTAGGAAAAAGTATATTAGTTACAGCACTATGCAGAATTTTTAAACAGGATGGTTTCAGGGTATGCCCCTATAAATCGCAAAATATGTCTTTAAATTCATATATAACTTGGGATGGTAAAGAAATGGGTCGTGCTCAAGTACTTCAAGCCTATGCTGCAGGTTTAGAGCCAGAAGCTTATATGAACCCTATATTATTGAAACCTACAGGAGATAAATCTTGCCAAATAATTGTAAATGGTGAGGTTTATGGTAATAGCACAGCTGTGAAATACCATGAAATGAAGTTAGAATTTATGAATATGCTGAAAACCCAATTTAAAGAATTAGAGGAAAAATTTGATATTATTGTTATAGAAGGTGCAGGTAGTCCAGCAGCAATAAATCTAAGAGAGAAAGATATTGTAAACATGGGAATAGCTGAACTTGTAGATGCATCAGTTCTATTAGTCGGAGACATCGATAAAGGTGGAGTTTTCGCATCTTTATATGGGACATTAATGCTTATTAGTGATGATGAGAGAGAAAGAGTAAAAGGAGTAATAATAAATAAATTTAGGGGGGATATAGAGATATTAAAGTCAGGGCTTGATATGTTTGAGGAGTTAAGTAATAAAAAATGTCTTGGTGTTGTACCATGTTTTAATTTGATATTGGAGGATGAAGACAGACCTGCTAAAATTAATAAAAACATAACTAATATTATTGATGTAGCAGTTATAAGATTACCAAGAATATCAAATTCTACAGATTTAGATGCACTTAAAATTGAAGAAGATGTTTCTATTAGATATATAAGTTCAGTTCATGAATTTAAAAATCCTGATTTATTGATTATACCTGGAAGTAAAAATACAATAGATGATTTGAATCATCTCAGAAAATCAGGGATATTTGATAAAATTAAGGAGTACAGTGAAGTAGGGCAAATAATAGGAATCTGTGGTGGATATCAAATGCTTGGTAAAAGTATAATAGATCCATATAGTGTAGAAACAAAAACCCTAAAAGTTGATGGGATTGGTCTTTTAGATATTGAAACTATTTTTGAAACTAAAAAAGTTAAAAGGAGAGTTGAAGCAAATTTAATATATGATGACAGCATTTCTGTATATGGTTATGAAATCCATATAGGTGTTTCTAACTATGGAAAATCTGCAAAACCATTATTTAACATAAACCAAGAGAATTATTTTGATGGATCAGTGAATGATGATGGTTCGGTTTTAGGAAGCTATATACATGGAATTTTTGATAACCCAGATTTTAGAGAGTTTATACTCAACAAAATCAGGGAAAAGAAGGGAATAGGCAAGAAAAAATCTAAAGAATACGAATGTCTTAGGGAGAACGAACTTAATAAATTAGCAGATGTTGTAAGAAATAGTGTGGATATAGATGAAATATATAATATTATGAAATTGTAGAAATTGTTAAAAATAGTTTATTTAAAAATTATTATACTCAGAACATATTAATAATGTTATTATTCTAATAATTACTTTATTTTCAATTTGAAGATAAATTAAACTTTTTTAATTATTTGATAGTTTTTAAAATATTTAATAAAATATAGTATCATAAATTGTAACAATAGTATAAATCAATAGCTATTACTAAACATCAAAATCTTAATTATCTCTTTTCATGTAAAAATCTTTATCTATAGTCATTTTGGAAAAGTTTTTAATTTTTAAGTGAAAATATTTTTGATAATATGGGTATGTCAAAAATCCTTGTGATAACAATTGTTATGTAGAGAAAAATATCTTGATGGAAAGTTGGTAAGAAACCCCAAAATCAATGAAAACATATTATTCAACAAATCTGAATATTCTTACATTATAAGTCTATCACCATAATTTTGGACAGTGTTATAATATTCTTATTTTCTTTAATATTGAAAATTTATTTTTCAATTTAGAAGAATTAATTCTTCGTTTTAATAAGTTTAAATTAATTATTTTAAAAAATTCAATTGAAATAACTTATATTTTATATGATCAAGAAATATTTAATTGATTATTATGAATTTAAAGAAATTTATTTTTTAAAAACATTATCAAAATTACTATAAATAACTTTCATTAATTAATTTTATACTACTCATAGTGAAACTTTTTAAACTTATTATAAAAGTGAAATAGATAATAAATAATCTATTTATTAATTAAAAACATATATTGTAAATTATAAGTTAAAAATCAAAACATACTTTTTAAAGGAGCTAATTAATGTCAAGTTCACATAAAAATAAAATCATTATAAAGGGAGCAAGAGAAAATAATCTTCAAAACATAGATTTAAACTTACCAAGAGATAAATTTATAGTTATAAGTGGTTTAAGTGGTTCTGGGAAATCTTCATTAGCATTTGACACGATTTATGCAGAAGGTCAGAGAAGATATGTTGAATCATTATCAACTTATGCAAGGCAATTTTTAGGACAAATGAAAAAACCAGAAGTAGATTATATTGAAGGTTTATCACCAGCTATTTCAATTGACCAAAAAACAACAAGAGATAATCCAAGATCGACAGTTGGAACTGTAACAGAGATATATGATTATTTAAGGTTACTGTTTGCAAGGATTGGAATTGCACATTGTCCTCAATGTGGAAAGGAAATTACTCAACAAACAACAGGACAAATTGTTGAAACTATTATTGAAGAAGGAGAGGGAATAAAAATTCAGGTTTTGGCTCCAGTGATAAAGGATAGAAAAGGAGAACATAAAAAAGTCTTTGAGGAATTCAGAACAAAAGGCTTCATTCGTGTTAGAGTTGATGGTGAGATAAGAGATCTTGAAGATGATTTTAAATTAAATAAAAATACTAAACATACAATTGAGGTTGTAGTTGATCGTCTTATAACAAGGGAAGATATAAACTTTCAAAGAAGATTGGCTGACTCTGTGGAAGTGGCTTCAAAACTTGGTGAAGGAATAGTCAATGTCTTGTATGATAACAGTGGGAAGGAGTGTGAAAAAGCTTATTCTGAACATTTTGCTTGTGTGGATTGTGGAATAAACTTTAATGAACTTACTCCAAGATTGTTTTCGTTTAACAGTCCTCAAGGAGCTTGTCTGGAATGTAATGGTATTGGTTCTAAAATGGAAATGGATCCAGACTTGGTTGTTCAGAATAAAGAACTCTCTCTAAATGAAGGAGCTATTGTTCCTTGGAGTCGTTCCACAGGAAAACATAATTATTATACTTCAATGTTAGAGGCTGTAAGTAGACATTATGGTTTTAGTATGGACACACCATTTAATAGGCTTTCTGAAGATTATCAAAATAAAATACTTTATGGTACTGACGAGAAGATGGAGTTTAACTTTAAAAGAAAAAACAGATCTTACAGAGTGAATAGAAAATTTGAAGGTGTTATCCCAAGAATGGAAAGACATTTTCTTGAAACTAAATCCAATTATTCACATAGCTATTTAACTAAATTCATGAGTGATCGTGCCTGTCATGTTTGTGAAGGCAAAAGATTGAAACCAGAAGTTTTAGCTGTCACAATAGCTGATAAGTCCATTGCAGATGTTGCCGAGTTATCAATTAAAGAAGCTTATAACTTTTTCAATGAGCTTAAACTAACTGAAAGAGAATTATTCATAGGAAAAGAAGTTTTAAAAGAGATTAAAGGAAGACTTAAATTTTTGGTTGATGTTGGACTTGACTACATTACAATGGCAAGGTCTTCTGGAACGTTATCTAGTGGAGAAGCTCAAAGAATTCGTTTAGCAACACAGATTGGTTCAGGATTGGTTGGTGTTTTATATGTTCTTGATGAACCAAGTATTGGTCTTCATCAAAGAGATAATCTCAAGCTAATTGAAACCTTAAAGCATCTTAGAGATATTGGAAATACCTTGATAGTTGTTGAGCATGATGAAGAAACAATTCTTTCTGGAGACTACATTGTAGATATTGGACCAGGAGCAGGGGAACATGGAGGCAAAATCATTGCTACAGGAACACCAAAAGAAATAATGGACTCAAAAGACTCAATCACAGGAAATTATCTCTCAAGAAGAGAAACAATGCCTATAAAAACTGAAAGAAGAACATTAACTGGAAAAAAAATAGCTATTAAAGGAGCATCAGCCAACAACCTTAAAAATGTGAATGTGGACATTCCACTTGGAGTTTTTACCTGCATCACAGGAGTTTCTGGATCTGGTAAAAGTAGTTTAATTAATGAAGTATTATACAAAGGATTAAACAGCCTTGTTAATAATAAACCAAGTTTTCCAGGATCATTTAAAAAAATAGAAGGCAGTAAAAATATAGATAAAATCATTGTAATAGATCAATCAGCTATTGGAAGAACACCACGTTCAAATCCAGCCACATATATTGGATTGTTCACATACATTAGAGAACTATTTGCAGAAACGCCAGAATCTAAAAAAAGAGGATACAAACCTGGAAGATTTAGTTTCAATGTTAAAGGAGGGAGATGTGAAGCTTGTTTTGGCGATGGAATAATAAAAATTGAAATGCACTTTCTTGCAGATGTTTATGTTCCCTGTGAAGTCTGTAAAGGAAAAAGGTACAATGATGAAACATTAGATATTAGATATAAAGGCAAAAATATCTATGATGTCTTGGAAATGACAGTAGAGGAAGCATTAGAATTTTTTGAAAATATTCCAAGAATAAAGAAGAAATTACAGACATTGTATGATGTTGGACTTGGATATATAAAGTTAGGTCAGTCTTCAACAACCTTATCTGGTGGTGAGGCACAGAGAATAAAATTAGCAAAAGAACTTTCAAAGCAGAGCACAGGTAAAACCTTGTATATCTTGGATGAACCAACAACAGGATTACACTTTGCAGATATTAAAAGACTTCTATCAATAATTGAAAGATTAACGGATGTGGGTAACTCAGTTGTTGTAATAGAACATAATTTAGATGTTATTAAAACTGCAGATTATATTATTGATTTGGGACCAGAAGGTGGTGATGGTGGCGGTGAGGTGGTTGCCAGAGGAACACCTGAAGAAATAGCTAAGACAAATACATACACAGGTAAATTCCTGAAAGAAATTTTATTGGAAAATATAACCTCAATAGCTAAACAATTAGTCAATGATGTCGCAAAATAAAGATTAAATCCTACTTAAATTATTTTTTAATAGTCATTTTATATTAAATTATATAACTAAGTTAGATAATTAATTTGTATATGTTTATTGTATAATTAATATATTATTTTTATTTTTTGAATAATCCTATTTTTAATTAAAATAAATATTTTTTAATATAAAAAGTTAAAATTTATTAAATATTATATTCAACTATAAATATTGAATTATATTATTAAATAAATTGAATTTTAAATTTAAACTATGGACAAATGAATATTTTACATTAAAAAAATTATAAACATTTTTCCAAAAATTTGATGTTATACTATAATATTAGGTTCATATACTATAATAATGTCAAATATAAGTTTTAAACTTGATGAAAGTGATAAAAAAGATTTGGAAGTGTTTGTTAAAAAATCAAAAGAAGAAGAAAGAGTAATTGCCCTATTTTTACCTGATAAAGGCATGACAAATGTTGATATTGGTAAATTGTTAGATATTAGCCATAATACTGTGATTAATATTAAAAAAAGGTACTTGGAAAGTGGATGGAATTTGCTTTTATTAATAATAGAAAAAAAAAGTTTTGGAATTAAAAATTCCATTTAAGACTCCATTGGATCAAATTATAGAATGCTTCAGCAAATTCTTTTCCTTTTTCTGTTAATTTATACTCAACATGTATTGGTGAGGCATCTAAGACTTTTTTCTCTATCATGCTTAATTTTAAAAATTTTTTGATTTGTAGAGACAATGTTCTTGAACTAATTGATGGCAATGATTTTAGAAGTTCATTAAACCCCATTTTTTGATTAAAATGCAATTCTCTAAGTATTAATGTTCCCCATTTACTTCCTATTATTTCATTTATTAACTCTGCGTGGTGTAATTTTTTCATAGTTTCATTGTTATCATTCATTGCTGTCATCTATCTATATTTTTTATTAAAGGGATTATACTTAATTAAACTAACTTTAATCAATTATACTTTCTGTTTTAAATAATATAAATTTTACATATATATTGTGAGGCTGTAAAAGAACTTTTTTTAAAGAACATGTAAAAAACTCTATATTTTACAGTTTTAGATATTTAATTGATTAAATAGTTAGTGAGGCTTTGTTATGAATTTTAAAGAATTAAATAATAAATTTAAAGAACTTTTGGAGTTAGAAAGAACTCCTGTAGCTATAAAATGGGATGTTAAAGAACCTGAGAATATTAATAAAGAAGATCGTAAAACTACTTTCTGCAGAAAACTTCAAAAAGCTTTGGATGGGGAAATATTTTATTCAAGTTCTGAAGAACAGTTGTGTATGGGAGGTTCAATATTTACAGGAATGCAAAACCAAAATGAATTTTCTGGGAAAATGTTAAGTCTTGAATTTTTAGTCAATATGGGAGCGTATGATAGTATTTCTGCAGCACAAAGATCTTGGGATAAAAATAAAAATATAAAACCAGGTATTTTCAAAACAACATCATTTGGTCCTTTGGATAAAGTGGATTTTAAGCCAGATGTGATTTTTGTGGTGTGTGATGCAGATCAAGGAATGAAAATACTCCATGCTAACTCCTATGATTCTGGTGAAAAATCAATTGGAGCTGATTCAGGACCAATTTGTAGTTCAATGGTCGCGACACCTTATGTAACTGGAAAATTAACTTATGGCTTTGGTGAAGCTGGAGCAAGAGGTAATATGAGTATTAATCCTACAGAAATTATGATTAGTATTCCTTCAAACGATTTACATCGTGTAGTAAGCAATTTAGAAAAAATGAAAGCAGGAGTCTTTCTTAAATAGTTGAAGAATTTAGGGAGTGGAATTCCCATTAAAAAGTTGTTCTAAGCATACATATATAGTCATTATGGTTATGTTTATAAATTATTAATTTAATTATATCTTATAAAATATTTTTAAATTAAATTTAAATAATGTATGTTAATTATTAAAGTTTTGTAATTTTATAAGATTTTCAAAAATGACTATAATAAAAAAATTTTTGATCCAACTTTGTTTCGAATGAAATGAGAAACTTAAGACAGAGTTTCCGTTTATTCTTGAGTGAAGCGAAAGAATTTAGGGAAATCTTTGGTTTTGAACAAAGTGAGGAACTTAGGAGACGAAGTCTCCGTTATTTCCCGTTTTTTAAAAAGTTGGGTCTATTTTTCAATTATTGTTTCATTAATAGCTATTCCAAAATGGCGGGCATTATCATCAATATGGATTTTTACTTTATCTCCAATTTTAAGATCAGAAACAGATACAGGTTCTCCATCGGAATTCACTAATCGTATTGTTTCAGCATTTTGAACCAAAGTCCTGATTTTTAAATCTTCATATTCTGCTTCAATAAGCATCAATGGTCTTTTTTCTATTTTGACTCTTCCAACAATAACTGTTCGTGTGTTCCCATTTTTATCAACAGCTAAAACTTCATCTCCAGTTTCAATTTCACTAAGATATCTTGTTTTATTGTTGGGAACCATTATATAAGCTTGGACTGGTCCAGCATTAACTCTAAATGGTCTTGAAGCAACATATTCACTTTCTAATGTTTCACTATGAATTAAAAACATTGCTTTTGAATATGAACCTATAAGCATTCCTTCTCCAATGTTTAATAGTGAACTTGTGTCAATACAAACTCTATCTCCAGAAGAAAGGCTTTTGATATTTGTTATTACACCATTTTTTAAATCATAATGATTTGAATTGCTATTTTCGATGATTTTGGTTATTTCTTTAATTTGATTAAAACTTGTTGGTTCGAATATGATTCCATCAGTACCAGTTTCTAAGGTTTCAATAGCTAACTGTCCTTCCTCCTGATTTTCAACATAAGCTATTATTTTTGTGTTTTCTTTTCCCAGTTCAGCTATTATATTTTCAAGAGGTATTACTGTCCAGTCTTTTGCAAGGAGGATTATATATTCTACTATTTTTCCAATGGCTACAGCAAACTCCTCGTGTTTCTTATCTGTGATTTCAATGTATGATGCAACCTTTTTGTTTTCTGATTTTAATTTTTTAGCAATAGCTATGTCCTCTGATTTTGTAAAATCATCATTTAATTGTTTAGAACCATCTCCTTCACCACCAATACCGACTAAAACTATATCTCCATCTGGACTTACAATGTTGATGTCGCCTAATTTTTTAATGTTATCATAGTCTTTTAAATCTAATACATGATTTATTCCAGATTCTAATGAGCTTGTAATCAATTCTTTTTTTTCATTCCATGATTTATTTGGTGTTTTAATCCATGCGAATTTTTTACTCAACTTATGATTCTCCTTTATTAACTTAATTTAATAAATTTAATGCTTCTTCAATATCTAAATTATTGTGAACAACTTCTGAAATTGCCTTAGTAATTTTTGCAGGATTTTCGGCTTGGAAAAGGTTTCTTCCAAAAGCTACACCAGTGCCTCCAACTTCTATGGAATCTTTGACCATTTCTAAAAGTTCTTTGTTTGTGTTTACTTTAGGACCTCCAGCTATTACAACAGGAACAATTGCTCCTTCAACAACTTCTTCAAATGATTCTGGATCACCAGTATAATTTGTTTTAACAATGTCAACACCTAATTCAGAACCGACACGTGCAGCATGTTTAACCATTTCAACATCATGTTCGTTTTTTACCTTTTCTCCGCGAGGGTACATCATTGCAAGTAGGGGAATTCCCCATTGACTGCAAGTTTCAGCAACTTCACCTAATTCTTGTAGCATTTTGGCTTCGGTTTTAGAGCCTATGTTAACATGAACAGAAACTGCATCGGCACCAAGTTGAATAGCTTTTTCAACTGATGTGACAAGAACTTTGTTATTTGGATCGGGACTTAGGGTTGTGCTTGCTGAAAGGTGGATGATAAGTCCAATATCATTTCCATAGCCTCTGTGTCCTTGAGTAACAATACCTTTGTGCATTAAAACAGCGTTAGCTCCACCGTTTCTAATGTTGTTGATAGTTTCACTTATATTTATTATTCCATTAATGGGACCTATAGTGACTCCATGATCCATTGGTGCAATCACAGTTTTCCCAGTTTTTCTGTTAATTATTCTCTCTAATCTAATTTTCTTTCCAATCATATTCTTTTATTCCTCTTTTATTTTAATTTTCTTTTTAATAGATTTAAAATCATCTTTTGTTTATAATATTAATCTTTATTCATAGTCTTGTATTTATAATTTAATTCATATTTTATACTTATACTAATTATTAAAAATTATAATATAAAAAGTTTTATATAAAAAGCTTTAAATATTTTATACATTTTTAATTTGTTAATAAATATTATTAAAAAGATAAAATATTAAAAGATAAAATATTAAAAGATAAAATATTAAAAGATAAAATATTAAAAGATAAAATATTAAAAGATAAAATATTAAAAGATAAAATATTAAAATATAAAATTTTAAAAGT
>JAISTD010000200.1 GCA_031272765.1 Candidatus Methanovirga australis
ACTGGAACACCTTTAAAAGAACTAAAAGACATAAATATTTATAGGGGCATTCTAACGGGATTTAATGAAGCTTTCATTATTAATTCTGAAACACGGAATGATTTAATAGCTAAAGACCCAAAAAACAGAGAGATTATTAAGCCTTTACTTCGCGGCAGAGATATTCACCGATGGAGCATTGATTATCAAAATCTATATTTATTATATATTCCATGGGATTTTGAAATAGAAGAATATCCTGATATTAAAAAACATTTATTGAAATTCAAAGATAAATTGTCTAAAAGACCAGAAGTTAAAGGAAATAGATATAAATGGTATTGTTTAAGTAGATATGCTTCTGATTATTATGAAGAATTTGAAAAACAAAAAATAATATGGTCTGAAATGGTTTCTAATCCTTCTTTCACATCAGATTTAAATAATTATTTTCTTTTAAATACATCATACATCTTAACAATAAATAATAATAATTTAAATTTGAATTATTTAACTGCACTATTTAATTCAAAGCTATTGCACTGGTATTTAACAAAAATAAGTTATTCATTAGGAACTAAAGGAATAAGATACATTAAACAATATGTCGAACAATTACCAATTATTATACCTTCAAAAGAAGAACAAAAACCATTAATTGATTTAACCACAGAAATAATAGCTAAAAACCATGAACTTCAAAAAGAAATTAAATCTTTCCATAAATACTTAATAAGCGATTTTAAAGTATCTAAATTAAATAAAAAACTTACAAATTATTATAATCTTTCTTTTGATGAGTTATATAAAGAAGTTAAAAAACAATATAAAGATATCACGAGGAAAGAAAAAGATAAATTAGAAAAAGAATACAATGAATCAATAGCTATCCTCAAACCTTTACAAGCTGAAATAGATAGGATTGATAAGGAGATAGATAAACTTGTCTATGAATTATATGATCTAAATAAGAAAGAAATAGAGATTATTGAAAATGGAAATGAATGATAATGTGATTAAATGAACTTATTAAATTAAAATAATACCATGAAAAAATACAGATGATGAAAAATATAATGAAATAAAGAAAAAATAAGGAAAAAACTTAAGTTGACAGAATTATAAATCAAGAGTTAAATAACTTTTCTAAACAATTAAAAAAAATTTCGTAATGCTTTTACTCATAGATTTATTCAAATAAAATATTCAATGATATTAATCAGAATTATGAAAGTATGAGTGAAAATAGCTTAATAAACCATAGAACTTACTAAAATTGTTAGAATACAGCCATGTATTTTATTTCTTTCAATTGAAGAAAATAAAAAAAAAGAAGTGGAAGATTAAACTTTAAAATGAAGTGAAAAGATGCCGATAACAAATATAAAGGTTTCAAATTTTAAAAGCTTTAAAAATATAGATATGGATTTAAATAATTTTTGTTTATTAATTGGAGCTAATGTTGCTGGCAAAACGAATTTTATATAGTATTTTATCTAACTTTATTAACATATTATATTTTTATTATAGTCCTTGACATGATTTTTGTAAGTAATGGACTCTTTTTAAATAAATATAATATTGTTTTATTTTAAATTTTATTTAATTAAATAGTGTATTTATTGATATAATGAATTTTATAATTATTTAATAATAAAATAAGTCATGTTTAAATGATATTTTCAAACAGAGAATAAATTCTTCTAAGTTAAAAATAAATTTTAACCAATAAAAAATTTATTAATTAAATTATTAAATATTAATGACTATAATAAAAAAACAGGGAAAATTTGATATAAGACAACCATTTAAAATGTTTTAAACTATTAAAATGTTCTTAGAATTGTTTAATTTTCAATTTAAAGATACATTAAAGATTTTATTAAAAATTTAATAAAAAATATGATGTTAATAAATTAGGCAAAAATAATAAACGAGTAAAAAAAAAGAAAAGTGAATTCAAAATATTTGAAAGAAAAGAAATAATCAATCTTTAAGTTCATTTATAAGCTCTTGACATTTCAATATCCATTCATCCTTAAGCATTTCATCAGTGGCAACAATAGCTACAATATCATCTTTTGATAATTCTCTTAAAACTCTAAATCCTTCTGGAATAATTCTAAATATCGCATCTATAAGTCTCATTTTAAGATTTTCTTTTGGAGAGAAAACAATCAAATCTTTGAGAAATGTAACATCATCATCAAGAAGAATTGTGTATCTATCTGGTTGATAAAGTTGGTCTCGGGAAAATTCCCTCCACAATAATTTAAGAATATTTGGAAGATAGTTCTCATCAGATATTTTAATAGTAGTTTTATTCTCTTCTTTATCATAAGTGATGCTTGAAACTTCATTTAGCTCAATGGAACTTGATGTTTTATCCATTTTTATAGCTATTATAAAAACAACTTCATTAGGATTAACAAATGCTTTCATATCTTTAATAGATGGTGATAGTTGGAGGTCTTGAAGTATTTGTTTGATTATCATTTCATATACTTCTGCACCATCTTTATCATTACTTTCAACTCGCATATAAATCACATTCTATTATAAATAGTGGTAATAGTATAAAATTCTATTTTTGTCGTTTTCCCATTCCAGAAACTAATAATGCTGCACCAACGGCACCTATATATTGAGAATATTCTGGAACTATAATATCTATACCACCTAATGTTTCACCAACTGCTTTTACAAGTCCTGAGATTAAAGAGGTTCCACCTACTTGAATTAATGGTTCTCTTATATCAATTTCTTGAAGTTGTTGTTCGTATACTTGTTCAGCAACTGAATGGCAGGCGGCTGCAGCAACATCTTCCTTTGTTCCACCAGCGGCTAAAGTTGTGACTAAGTCTTGAATACCAAAAACTATACAGTAACTGTTAAGTAGTGCATTCCTATAATCTCCTTTCATTGCTAATGGTCCTAACTCTTTAATGTCAACATCTAATCTTCTTGCAGTCATATCTAAAAATCTTCCTGATGCTCCAGCACAAATTCCACCCATTGTAAAGTTATCAGGAATACCATCATTAACTGTTATTACTTTATTATCCATTCCTCCAATGTCTAAGACTGTTGCTTCACCTTTTTGATGTCCAGATAAATAAACAGCTCCTTTTGCATTGACTGATAATTCTTCTTGTATAAGTTCAGCATTAAGTTTTTTACCAATTGTTAATCGTCCATATCCTGTTGTTCCAATCCCATCTAAGTCATCCATTGAGTATCCTGTTCCTTCAAAGGCTTCTTTAGTTCCTATATCAACAGAACCCATAATATCTTTAGTTGGTGTCCAGCCTGTTCCTATAACCTTATTTTTTTCCATTAAAACAACTTTTGTGGTGGTTGAACCAGAATCAATTCCAAGTGTTAAACCTTCTTGTTTTTCACGAGCAAGAATACTTTTTCGTGCTACTGTGGTTGTTAATGCTTCCATCCTAATGAAAAGTTCATCTGCTTTTGTTCTTTCTGTGAATGAGTAGGTAACAACTGGAATACGAGTATTTTCTTGGATAAACCTTCTAACTTCATTTCTAACTAAGGCTCCTTCTGCACATCTAAAGCAGGTGGCTATGAAAACTGCATCTACTTGAGTTCTACCTTCAACTATTGCCATTGCTCTTGCAATTGTCAGTCTTAAGCTTGAACTTTCAGCACTAAAACCAAATTTTTTATATGATTCGTCGATGTAGGGCAGATCAATTTCTGGAATTATTATTTCTCCACCAAATGTGTTGGCTGCTTTTTCAATTTCTTTTTGAACTCCACTGTATTCAGTTCCACAGGAAACTAAAGCTATTCTCACCATTTTATTGTTCCTCCCCATTGTTTTTAGAACCATTTGCAGTTTCAGAGTCATTTAAGCTATCTAAAAATGTGTTAATTTTATTTACCATATCTATGGTTTCATCCCTATTATTTGGATAGATTAGCTCTAATGTAGGAACTCCTCTTTTTCTTATGCAGAAAGTAGATAGTTCGTTGGTTCTTGCACATCCAATACATCCAAAACCAAATGGAGCTTTATCTATGATAATAGCTGCTTCTGCTTCATCTATTAATGGTCCAATGATGGACATTCTTCCCCTAACTCCAGAGGGTACTTCAATAGCTGCATACTTTAGTCCTTTAATTGGGTCATCTTCAGTTATGTTCATTGGTGGTGAGTCTATTTCAGGGTCGATGACTTTTTTTCTAACAGCTTTTTGTAGAGCTAATGGTTCATGACCTTTTCTATCAATTAAATCAGCTAAAATTAGTGAATTTGGTGGAAATATTGCTACTTTTACCATTTTAACATTCCTTTGTTTTTATTTATTATGTATGTTTAGTTATTTTTAAGATTTTTTATAAATACATTGCTTTTGATTATTATTTGATATTTGCATTAATAATATTTATATTGATGATAGTTATTATATCAAAATAAAACTTTTTTTATTAGTTAAGTGGCTGTGCAACAATTATTTTTGTTCAGTTATCATATATATTAAGTTGAACAATTAAGTAGATTTTAAAATAAAAATATACTTTTTATAATTATTTAACTAAATAATATAACATTGT
>JAISTD010000173.1 GCA_031272765.1 Candidatus Methanovirga australis
TGTTAAATTAACCTCTAATGGAAAACTTAATGGGATAGATATTAACCTAAGTAATGCTCCTGACCTTCTTCCAACCGTTGCTGTTTTAGGATCTTTAGCGAATGGCAATACAAAAATAACTGGAGTTAAACACGGGAGATTTAAAGAAACAGATAGGATTAAGTTTTGTGTTTCTGAATTAAAGGCTCTTAAATGTGATGTTAGAGAATATGATGATGGTATGGAAATTATTGGTGGAGTTAACTCAGGGATTGTTAATTCTCATAAAGACCATAGATTAGCTATGGCATTCTCTTTAATTGGTTTAAAATATGAAGTTCTTGTTGAAGATGGGGAAGTCTTTAATGTTTCCTTTCCTAACTTTATCGAAGCAATGAGTGAAATAGGCGTTGATTTTGAACTTCATAAAAACAAGTTATTAAAAACCACAAATTTAGCTCAAAATAAGAAAAATTCTAATTTAAAAGAATATTAATAAAAAGTTTATTTTTAATGATTTATAAAAGTTTAGAATTATAATAACTATCAAACTTAATAATACAAAATAAATAACTAAAAAAAAAGATGGTGATTAAAATTTCTAAAAAAAAGAATAATCATAAAAATAATACTTCTAAAAAGATAAATCCACTTACTAAATCATCACCAAAGAAAAACACAGCGAAAATAACTGATAAAGATTATAGAAATCCTAATGAAACAAATGAAGAGTTAACTAAAAGAATTAAGGAAATAGTGAACATATTATCCGATCTATTTACTCTTAGAGTGTTTGAAGATAGAGATCCTTATCGTGTTTTAATCAGAACTATTCTTTCACAAAGAACAAGAGATGAAAATACTGATAAAGCATCAACCACACTTTTTGCTAAATATAGAAATATTGAAGAAATAGCTAACGCCCCAATCGAAGACATTGAAGAACTTGTTAAAAGTGCAGGGTTTTACAGAGTTAAAGCCAGGCGAATTATTGAAGTATCAAATTTGCTCATTGATGAGTATGATAAAATTGTGCCAAACAATTTAAATGAACTATTAGAACTTCCAGGCGTTGGTAGAAAAACAGCTAATTGTGTTTTAGTATATGGATTCCAAGAACCAGCTATTCCTGTTGATACTCATGTCCATAGAATATCTAATCTTTGGGGCATTATTAATACTAAAACACCTGAAGAGAGCGAAGACGAATTAGAAAAAATAGTTCCAAAAAATTTATGGATTGACATAAATGATTTAATGGTTCAATTTGGACAGAATATATGTAAACCTGGTCATATGCAATGTGAAACTTGCCCTGTTTCTGATTTATGTTGTTATTCCAGTTCATTATAATCAAAAAAAGCCAATGGAAAAAAGGTTTAAAGGAGATAGTATGTCATATAAAATTGCAGTGACAAGTGATGATGGAGAATATGTTAATCAACATTTTGGAAAAGCAACACACTTTTTAATTTTTAATGTTGATGATGATGGAGAATATGAGTATTTAGGTTCTATTAAGAATAATCCAATATGTGGTTCTAATCGCGAAAATAAATCATCTAAAGCAGTGGCATTAATCTCGGATGTCAGTGTTTTAATAACAGAAAATGTAGGAATGAAACCAACCAAGATATTAATCGAAAATAATATTAAACCATATATAAGTTCAGCACCAATAGAAACAGCTTTAGATGAAGTAATATCTATACAAAAAAATGAAATTTGAAATTAAAATAAAATTTATTTTCAATTAGAATGATTTATTCATAATTTTTAAAAATATCAATTAAAAATAATTTATTTTATTATTAAATAATTCAAAATTAAGTATATTGAAAAATATCTTTATTTAATTAAACAAAAAATTTCAAAAATAAAATAACTAATTGTTATTTATTTTAATTATTAAAGTGTTTTATATTATAAAAGAATTAAAAATAAGAAAATAAAAGTGAGAACAATGAATAAAAGATAAAAGCAGTGAATAAGTTCTAAATTAAAATTAGCTCATATTTATTGCTCTAATCAATCTTGATGCTTGATTTCTAAGTTCAGTATCTTTAATGGTTTTACTACTCTGTATTTTAAGAGCAAGTTCAAGAGCTTTTGTAACATCTTTAGGTTTTAAATTTTCAGCCATTTCAAGATAAGTTTGAGCTTCTTCATCGTTAATATCTAAGTCTTCTTTATGTTTTTTTGAATTTTCAAGAACGACTTTACAATCTTGTATTAAATCATTGTCTAAATTAAAATTTCCAACTTCACATTTTTTTATTAGATTTTTATCTTCCATAATGACAACCTCACATAAATTTTTTATATACATTATTTATTTATTCTTATAATATTTATTATTTACATATATTTAATATTTTATTATCGTTAATATTTTTTTTGATATTTATCACTGTTAATATTTTTTAGTTTTTTAATCAATAAATATTTTGAATCTATTTAGACAATATTTATAATAATATTTAATATAATTAAGAAATAAATAATTTTTTTCATCTATTTTTATTTGATCTATTTATTCGAGATAATTTTTATAATAATATCTATAGAAATAATGTCTCTTAATATATTAGATAATTATTAATAGATAATTATATATTATAAAAAGAATAGAGATATATGAATGCTTAGTGGAAATTTATTTCAAACAATTGGGCAAATAGCTGTAATATTTGTGATTAGTTTAATAATTATTCTTATACTATCTCTTATTTTAGGAATTATCCTTTTAAAGAGGAATACACTTATATTTCCAAGGTTAGTTCTTTTTGCTTTAGATTTTTTATATTCTCCTTTAAAGAAATTATCAAAAGCTTTGGGGTTTGATGAGATAATGGTTGATCATATTGGGGTTGAAATAAGAAATCAAATCAATGAGAATAATTTTAAAGATATCGATAATAAAAAGAAAATTTTAGTTTTTCCCCATTGTTTAAGAGATCCTAATTGTGAAGCAACATTGAATGAAACAGGTCTTGCTTGCAATAGCTGTGGAAAGTGCGCTATTGGTGTTATCAAGCCAAAAGCTGAAAAGATAGGTTATAAAGTGTTCATAGTCCCTGGTTCGACTTTTGTTAATAAAATAGTTGAAGAAAATGATTTTGATGCTGTTCTTGGAATTGCATGTTATGAAGATCTCAATAAGTCAATGATGAAGTTATCTAATTTTAATCCTCAAGGTGTTTTACTTTCAAGATCAGGTTGTTTTAAAACAGCAGTAGATGTTAAAATAGTTTTAGATAAAATTGGTTATTATGATGTCTTCAATGATGATAAAATAAAAATAGCTAATCCCTGTTCTAAAAATGATGGGGGCTGTTTTCAAAAAGATAAGAGTATGTCTAAATAATATAAGATTGGATACTAAACTTATTGTTTGATTATTACACTTACATTTAATAAATATTTAATAAATTGTATAAATTAATTATATATTGACTGTATTGTAAATATGAGCTGTATAGTATTAAATTATATGATGAATTAATTAAGCTATTATTAAATTATTATAATGTTCTTAAATTATAATGTTCTAATAAATATAATACTCTGAATAATTCATTTTTTTAATGAATAAGATAAAAGTTGAAATTATGGTTGAAACTGTTGGAATGATATTGTGCGGTGGATTTGGAAAGAGATTACGACCTGTTACTGAGAAGATTCCTAAACCACTTGTTGAGATTAAAGAAGATTACACTATCTTAGATAAACAATTATTTGATTTTAAAAATGCTGGGGTTAATGAAGTTTATCTTTTAGCTGGATTTTTGCATGAAAAGATCCAAGAAAGATTTGGTGATGAATTTAAAGGTGTTAAATTACATTATATTATTGAAGATGAACCATTAGGAACTCTTAATGCAATTAGATTAGGGA
>JAISTD010000026.1 GCA_031272765.1 Candidatus Methanovirga australis
GAAGGCATGAGGAACTTAGGGAATGAAATTCTCGTTGTTCCGAAGGCATGAGGAACTTAGGGAATGAAATTCTCGTTGTTCCGAAGGCATGAGGAACTTAGGGAATGAAATTCTCGTTATTTCAAACAAAGTGAGAGATTTAAAAAATAAAGGTTTCGTTTTAAAAGTTTCTTAATGTTTTCTTCTATATTCCACTATCATCATTGCTTCATCATCAAATTGCTCAGCACTTGAAGTGAATTCATATAATTCTTCTTTAATTTTTAAGATTAACTCTTTTATGTTAGTATGTTTATTTTTGTTTAAAACATCTAACAATCGATCCCTTGAAAATTGTTCATTATTTTTGCTAAGTGCTTCAGTAACTCCATCAGTATATAAATATAATTTAGCTTGTTTTAGTGTAGTTTCATGTTGAATGTATTCTGCACTGTTATCTACCCCTAAAATAACAGATTGCCCAGGTAAATCAATATAATCTGAATGATCATGGGAAATAAATGGAGTATTATGACCAGCATTTACATAGGTTAATTTTCCTGAGCTGATTTCTATTATTCCTAACCAGCTACTTAAAAACATTTTATTTTCATTCTCAGCATATATTCTTTTATTAGTAATGTTAAAAGATTCTGATGGACTTAAGCCCATTAACAATTGGTTTTTGATTAAGGTTATAACTCTCATCATAAATAATGATGCTGGAACTCCTTTACCACTTACATCTCCAATAATAATAGCTAAGTGATCATCATCTATTAAGAAATAATCATACAAATCTCCTCCAACATCTTCCAAAGGATTATAACTTGCATAAATATCAAATTCCTCTAATCTATCTGGGAAAGGAGGAAAAATATTGGGAATTATATCTTCCTGAATTTTAGATGCGAATAACAGATCAGCATTAATTTTTTTATTTTTAGATGTAAAATACCTAATTTCTTTAATATGTTCTTCTAAGGCATCAATCATATTCTTAAAGGAGCGAGCCAAAGATGCAACTTCATAATTATGGGTGGAGAACTCATTTAAAGTATCTTTTAGATTTATATATATGGCTGGGTCTGGCTGGGTACTTTTGTTATTTGAAGTATAATTGGTCATAATTTCAGAAAGTGTGTTCAGTGGTTTAGTAATATATTTTCGTAAGAAGAATTGGGTAAAATAAAGTGCGATCAAGTTGATCAAAACTATCATAATCAGCATGTATAAATTGGTATTGGCAAAATAAAAAAGGTAAGTATTCAATGGAGTAAATTGAGTTAAAGAATTAATGTGGAAATATATTATCAAAGCCATTACTACAAATTGGAGTATAATAATTAAATATATAACTTCAAAAAAAGATCTACTATTCTTTTCAATTGAATTTTTAGTGCCTGGTTTTAAAAAAATTAAGATGATCATAAATAAAACAATCAAAAGAGTGTTTGTGCCATAAAAATTATTTGTAAAAATTTCATTGTTATATACCACATCCATAACAATTAAAATTATTGTAAGTAGAAGTAAGAATGAATTAATAAGTTTTGGATAGTAATTGACTATACTTGTGTATGGTTTCAAATATTTAGAAGTTATTTTTGAATTTTTAGGAATATAACCCTCTATATTTAATAAACTTAATATAGAAATAAATAAAATAGTGACAGGCAAAACTACATATATTATGGAAAAATAATGTTCAATAAATCCAAATTTAGCAGATTTGTTCATTAATATATTTATGTGAACAGAATAGGCAATAATTAGATAACATCCATTTGTTATTAAAATAGTTACCACAAGACTAAGTAAATTATAAGTATTATTCAAATATACTATTAATCTACTATTTTTAAAGTTTAATGTATGGTATAATTTATAACAAAAAAAACCTATTACTAACACAATCAAAGGATAAAAAAGTACATAAGTATTAAAAATATCATTTGAAAAATGTGAGTGTATATAAAAAGCAATGCCATATATTAACTGCCCAATACTTGAACTTACAATTCCTATAGGACCTAATATTAAAGAAAATGTAGTTATAAATATTACTGGTAGATTAATATAATTAAGAGAAGTGTGAGGATAGTAAAAATTCATTGCATCTTCTACTAAGCAAACTATCATATATATAAAAAAAATGATTAAAAATAGTTTTAATCTCTTCTTATTTTTTAGCTCGTTATTCATTTAGATCATTACTACTTTTTTAAATTACTACTATTACTTTAAATTACTAATTATTTTAAATTAATACTATTAATAATTACAAATTTAGTACTATTACTATTGTTTATTTAAATCCTTATTTAATTCATTATTCATTAAATTATCATTGAAAATATGAAATATCAGTTAAATATACAAAAATACATACTAATTAATTGTTTTGACTTTTACTTCGCCATCAACAACATCTAACTTTATCAATGTCAGAATAGAAACTCCAGTCTTACTTTCAACTAATTTTTTGCCATTAGATCGTTCAATAGGAACTATAACTCCCAATATATTAACACCAACATATTTTAAAGCATTGATTACAGATATTAAAGTTCCTCCAGTATCTACAATATCATCAAGAATTATAATCTTGTCTCCTTTATTTAAATAGTTTATATATAAATTTCCTTTACTGTATCCAGTTATTTGAGAAACTGAAATCTCATCAGGCAAATTCATTCTTTTTTTCTTAATAATATTAAACGGAATTTTAGTTTCAATAGACAGTGCAGTAGCTAAAGGTATACCCATAGACTCAATGCCAACAATTTTATCAACATCACTAAAATCTACTTTAGATTTAATAGCCTCAGCTATTTCTTCTAAGAGTATAGGTTCATAAGAAGGTATTCCATCTAACACAGGATTAATAATATAGTCATAACCGTTTATATTTGTAATCATGGATTCTTTTAAAGACTTCATAAAACTTTCTAACATAGTTATATTATTTAACTTCACCTAAATAAATGTAATTGTTTTATGTCATATAAAGTCCATTTTATTTAAATACTATTAAAACTATAGTTATGTTGGAAATGTTCTTAAAAAATAAATTTCTTTATAATTCATATATATTCATTAGTGTTATGGAAATTTAACTATTGTGATATTTCATCATTAAACATAGTATTTTGATAATTCTTCATCTGTATCTTTTATAGTAAAATTCCAGTTTATTTTAGATTTATTTTCATTCCTATTATCTTGATAAAGCTACAGTTTCACTTATTAAGAAGTTTTTATTATACAATACATTTAACTTAGTTTTATATGAATTGTAAAAATAGACTTGCACAAAACACAAAAAAAATAAAAATTCTTCATTAATCTGTAAAAACAGAACAAAAATGGGAAAACTCAGAAAATCATAAAATATTAGGAGGTTCCCCTATTTTTCATGATCTATACAATAAGCGGAGCATAGTTTCCATTAAGAGTACTTAATGGTAGTTTGAATTAATAGTTAAATGTTGTACATCTAATTTTTTTAAAACGGAAACTTTGGTTCCTAAGTCCATCACTTTGTTCAAAACAAACGAGAAATCAAAGATTTCTCTAAGTTATCTTCAACAACAAACGAGCAAATCTTTGATTTTCCTTAAATTATTATGAAATCGTAGATTTTTGAAATAGTCAGAAAAGCGAAGCTTTTCTAAATTTTAAAAGCAATAGATTTTAAAGTCAGAAAAAAATTTTTTCTAAAATTTCTCGTTTCACTCGCAATAAAAAAAACGGAAATTAAAATTTCCTTTGGAAATATTGATTAAAAATAACGTATCACTAATTTTTGATCAAACTTTACTTACTTTTTAGGTAATTTAGGAACCAAAAGGTTTCGTTGTTGTCGAAGACAACTTAGGAACCGAAGGTTCCGTTTATTCTCAAGCGAAGCATGAGAATTTAGAAAAATCTCTGATTTTTCGTTTTTAAAAAGTTTGGCTG
>JAISTD010000079.1 GCA_031272765.1 Candidatus Methanovirga australis
GGAATGAAAAAAATAGTAAAATTAATTGGAATTTCAATAAAAAGAAAGCAGACAAAAAACTATCAAAATACTATGTTTAAAAAATACCCAAAATTAAATTGTCTTGACAATAGTTTAAAGAAATTAATATTTTTCACATTTCTATAAACTCTTTCAAATTCTTCATTCCAACTTATTAATATATATACATATTATCTTCAAATTCTTAAAACATATAATATTAAATAGTTTGTTATAACAAATTAAATAGTTATTTAACAAATTATATAAAAGTTGATTAATATGTTTAAACAGATAATGATTGCAAAAGAAATGATAAAAAATAACTTTATTAGAAATGTGAACAATGGTAATTATCATAGTATGGACTTCTTATATAAAAACTTGTATAATAATCCAAAATATTTAAATTCTAAAAGAATAACACACTATGGAAAATCTGCATTTTCTCAAAATGGAGAAGATGGATTAATACAAGAGATATTTAATAGAATAAGCACTACAAATAAATATTTTGTGGAATTTGGTGTTGAGAATGGATTAGAATGTAACACAACATTTTTACTTTTAAATGACTGGAAAGGATTGTGGATTGAAGCAGATAAAAAAAGTTGTTCTGAAATTCAAGAAAACTTTAAAGAAGTAATAAAAAAAGAACATCTAAAAGTGAAAAATTCATTTATCACACCAGAAAATATTGAAGAAATCTTCGATGAATTTGAAATTCCAAAATCTCCTGATGTACTATCTATTGATATAGATTCTACTGATTATTGGGTTCGAAAGGCTATTAAAAAATATACTCCACGAGTTTTAATAATGGAATATAATGATACATATTTCCCTCCAACAGTATGGATACAGAAGAAAGATAAGGCTACCTGGGAAAAAGGAATAAATTATGGTGCGAGTTTACAGGCACTGCATGATTTAAATAAAAATATGGGATATACATTAATAGGGTGTGATTTTAATGGTGTTAATGCATTTTTCCTAAGAAATGATTGTTATAGTGAAGAATTATTTGAAAAAAATACAAGTGCAGAATATCATTATGAAAATCAGAAACAGCTATCCTTTTATTATTCTCATAAAAAAACATCTTTTGATTTAGGTCAAAAAGATATATAATATATAATTGTATATATAAATTTATATGTGTCAAAATTCGATTTCAACTAAGAATCAATCAACATGCCTTAATTTAGCATACTCTAATTTTTACATACCATCTAAAATTGTGAAATTAAGTATTTTGAGCTTAAGAATATAATTCTGTCAATTTTTAACTTGATTAAAATTCTTAATTTTCATTTTAGTCGTATAAAATATCTTATTTTTTTTTATAAGTAATCTTACTAAATTTAATTTAATCAAACAAACTTATTATTTACCAATAATTGATATTTTAAGATTAAACTATTGAATTTTTTATCATATTAAATTACAAAAATTTTTATTTGAAAAATAATTAAATATAAAAAAAATAATTCTCAATTATTAACTCTCAATTATTACTATATAACTGTTTTAAATTTAAAGTCATTTGAACAACTAAAATTATTTATGAAAAATGAAAGTCTATGAAATTAAGGTTATAATTATAACTAATTTAAATATCAATAAATAATGGATGGAGATAACATATCATACAAAGTAACTGTCATTATACCAACTTTTAATGCTGAAAAATATATTGAAAGAACAGTTGACTCAGTTATCAATCAAACAATTGATTTCGAGAATATTGAACTCATAATTATAGATGATAACTCTACAGACAATACAAAACAAATTTTAAAAAACTTTCAAGCTCAATATGAAAATGTCAAACCCATATTTTTAAAAGAAAATAGTGGAACACCATCAAAGCCAAGAAATATAGGGATTAAAAACACAACCACCAACTACATAATGTTCCTTGATCAAGACGATGAATACACTCCAGAAATGTGTGAAAAAATGTACTCTACAATTACTAAAGATGATGTAGATATTGTAATGTGTAGATACAATATAATAAGCAAGGATAATACAAAAATGCATAATAATCCACTGTTTAAAAGAGTTGAAAATATCTCTATTGTAAAACCAGAGTTGTTACCTCTTCTCTACCGTGCATTTCCACAAGTTTGGATCAATATCTACAAAAAAGACATGATAATAAACAATTATATCAAATTTCCAGATTACTTATTAGCAGAGGATTTTTATTTTAATTTACAATACTACTGCAAAATTAGAAAAGTTAAAATTTTACCATGTTTCATTGGTTATAAATATTATTTACATGATAATAATACTTCGAACTCTTTCTCCTATGCAGATAATGAAAAAAATCAGGAAAGTTTTAAAAAGCTTTATGAAACATATAAGCTTATGTTACAGTTTATTGATAATCAGGATAAGAATTTATATCCGATTAAAAATAGTCTTATTGCAAGTTTAACTATGTATTTTTTAACAAATAACCTCAGTAATAAATGTATGGATAAGTATTTATATGAAATTAATCCTCATTTAAAAAAATATAAACTTTTTACAAGAATTCCATATTCTAACTTGTTTTTAAATGTTGGTTTAAATATTATAATAAAAACACCCTATTTAATAAAAAAAGTAACTATCAAAACCCTTAAAAAAACTTTATGGGTTCTTAAAATTCGTTTCTAAATATTTGTAGTACTTCACTGAATTTCATTAACATTCTATTTTTTATTATTTAGAAGAAACTTTTAAAAACGGAGACTCCGTCTCCTAAGTTTTTCACTTCGTTCAAAACAAAAGTTTCATCAAAAATTTTTATAAATTAAAATCTGAACAATTTTAAGAATAATTTTTTTAATAAAAGGTTATAAAAAATCAGAAACACTATAATCTTAAATTTAATAATGTTATTTTGTTTTAATAAGATTTAAACATTAAATTTATATAATATACCTTATTTTCCATCACAAGAAATTTCAATGAAGATATTTTATTACAATCCTTTGAAAAATTTTTCTGTTGCATTTTTTACAATTGTTTCTCCTGAAATATCAATATTATTCCAAGATATTTTCTCATATTCATTTTTAATATAATCT
>JAISTD010000155.1 GCA_031272765.1 Candidatus Methanovirga australis
AGTTGGCTGAATAATTGCTGAGATAGAGTATTAATGTAATGGATATGGAATGCACTGGTGGAAATGAAAAATAAAGATTACTTAATGAAAGAAACTATGGCTTGGTGTAAGTGATAGGATGAAAAAAATAGTAAAATTAATTGGAATTTCAATAAAAAGAAAGCAGACAAAAAATTATCAAAATACTATATTTGAAAATACCTAAAATTAAGTTGTCTTGACACTATACTTTTAATTTTTAATAAATGTTATAAAAATTGGTAAAATAATATAAAAATTTAATATTAAAAATTAATATTTAGAGTTTACGATATAACAAGGTTGTAAAATTATATAATTCTTTTAAATTAAAAATAGGAATATAATATTAAATAATTATTAAAAATATAAATATTTTATAAAAAAATTATTAAAGTACATAAGCTTTTATTTTGCAATATAACACATCTGTGAATTATGATTTTAATTCTTTTCAAAAGTATTTTTATAAAATATTGTTAAATAAATAAAAATAAGAAAAGATAAAAAAATGGAGTATAATGATTTTATACAACCACTAATTTTACCATTCAATTATATACTTATGATTTGGATCTTCACGCCATTCCATCTCCTTAGTACATTGGCTTAACTCTTGTTCCATCACAGCGTCACCCACAGTTGTAATTATAGCATCAAGTATACCAAGAGCAACTACAATAGCTGTCTTTACTAGAAGTGATTTTGGTATCGATACTCCTGCTATGACTACTACTTGATTTTGTCCTCCTGCTGCGCCTACGCCTCCTGCTATGGCTATGCTTTCAGTAATAAGTTCTACAACAGCCACCAGGAATATTAAAGTTGGTCCAATAATTTTTCCTGCAATATTAAGTCTATCTAAATCGCGTTGTATCTCATCTTCCACCCTTTTCAGATCTCCATTAGATCTCTTACAAAGTTCTTCTTTACCTCTTACTAAATCTCTTGCACCAGATTCACCAGATTCATCAACAGAGATTCTTATAACACCTATACCAGATCCTGAGTCTAAAACATGTAAATATCCTTTTTTATCTCTGTTTTCATTAGCTTTATCATGCATTGTGAAAACGTTGCTACATTTGTAGATGTTAGAACTATTTTTAACATTGTTTGAATTTTTAACATTAGTACAGTTAGTAATATCTATACTATTAGAACAATTATTACTGTCCTCAACTCTATGATATTTATTCACTGTAATATTTTCCATATTAGAACTATAAGATACTCTATTACAACTTCTAATGTTTATAGATTCAGAGCAATCTTTAGAATTAACTGCATTGATAAGTTCATAGCTATTGCTTGAATGGTTCGTATTAACACAGTCGCGAGAACCTACATTATAAGAACTATTAATCATATTTCCACAGTTCATGTTATAATAACTGCCACTCATATCACCATAACAATTTATATTTCCATTTTCATCTGCGTTAGCAGTTGCTATTTTGATTTGCATTTCTTTAGTTGGGTTGTTTCCAGTATTATAAGTATACAATTTAAGTGTTGAATCTTTATAGTAAACATTAATCTGAGTATTTTGTTCTACTAAAACTGATGGAATAAAATTTTCAGGATAAAGATCCTTTTCATTCAAAGTTAAGTTTGCTTTATTATGAGTATTATAGTCCATATATTCAACTGTTACAGGATAAACATTATCATTATATAGTGAAACATCAATTGGACTTTCAATTTCAAAGGATAATGGCTCATATTTTTTATCTCCAACATTAAAAGTTTGTTTATCAGAAGTATTAATCAAACTGTTTAATTGAGCATTAAATGTTGCATTACCTTTTGCATTCAATTCAACTGTGACTTCTTCTGAAGCTTCGTTCACATAAGTTATTTTTACAGCTTTATTCATATTTTTATTAAATATTTTTACAGTATTAAAATTGTCTCCATCATCAGTTGCAAGGTTTCCACCAATTGTGGACATTAAAATACAAATAATAAATAAACCCACAACTTTTTTTAAAAATTTCTTCATAAACTACACACTCCTCTTAGTAGTATTAATTAAACTACTATTTAAACTTGAACTACTGCTATTTAAGCTTGTATTCTCTAATGCATTGAAAGATTTACTCCATTCTACAGCATCGAATCCATTATTGTTGGCTGAACTTAAATCTTCAGGATTCACAATGTGACTTTCAATTTTTGTTTCCATGTTATCTGCTCCTGCCTGTAGATAATCTATAGAATTGTTATAATCATCAAGATGCAATAATATCATAATCAAAGAATATATAGCCCATAATAACTCTACAAATGCCCATACAATGATCATTATAGCATAGAATATAGCATAAGCAACATTAGACAATGCATAAGCTATACAATATAATCCATAACATATACAATCAGCTAACCATCCAAAGAAATTATACCACTTTTTGGCTCTAATACCTGGAGGATGCCATTTCATCCAAGGATCCCAAGTTGGAAATTTCATCCATTCATCATAATTATGCTTATCTATCGTAGGAACTGATTTAAAAGAATTTACATTCTGAGTAACTAAAATTGAGTCATTTTCTAAAACTGTATAGTTGGTATCAGAAGTATTTTCAGGAATATTAAAAAGGTTATTCCTTGAGTTATCTATTTCATTATTTAAATTATCTGATTCTACAGCATTAGCCATGTTAGAATTGACTGTTACCATCAAAACTATCATGATTAGACCTAATAATTTATTAAAGTTCATATTTATCATCCTTCATTTTTATCATACCATTTTTATATGTATGTCTATTGGACAGTTTATTCAAAAAATTAAAAAACTATTCAATGATTATTAGTTTCAACTAAATATTTTATTTGTTCGTGGCAATGTCAAAAAAACATTAAAGTAAATAAAATTATTTAAAATTGATTTTTAAGGTTAATCATTGAACAATATAGAAAAATCTGGATTGATTACAATATTTAGTTAGACCTTAAAGTTGCACTGTGTTAGAAACACTTAAATACTGGTTTCAATAATATAATTAATTGTTTGATGAAAAATCAAACAAAAAAAATATTTGAATCTGGGAGTATGTTGATACAAAAGTAAATATAAATATTTACTAAAATCATCATGCTCCTATTAACTACTCTTACTAAATATATTATTCATAATCGAATCACAATCTTATTTTTTTCTAAGAATATTAATCTGTATAATTTTTCTTCACCATGACAAAATTTAGGTTCAGATAAAAAACAAGATTAACAATATATTATTAACCAGCCCAATATATAAATGTTACTACAAACTTACCTATACATAAAAATATGAATCAATATTGATTAATCAATGTTTAAAACAAATTATTGATTATTTAATTTGATTTTTGGCTGATCATAAAAATATTAAATTTTAATATGAAATTAAAAAAATTATAAATAGTTTTATTCAAAGATAAAAATAAAGAATTATTTTAATATAAAAAAAATAGCTTATACTGACTGTAAAAAAAAAATTCAATAGGTTTTAGTGTAGATTAAGGCTTAAAATATTAATAGATATTTATCTTATTCTAAGAGCATTACCTACAACTATAAGAGTAACACCCATATCACCAATTATAACTGCTTCTAATAATGTGACATACCCCAATATTCCTAAAACAATTAAAATTGCCTTCATTGCAATCGAAATTCCAACATTTTGTTTAACTATGCTCATAGTCTTTTTAGCCAATTTTAATAAAAAGGAGATTTTAGAAATATTATCCTGCATTAAAACAATATCCGCTGTTTCAATAGCTATATCGGCACCATCCATTCCCATAGCTATTCCAACATTTGCTCTTGCAAGTGAGGGAGCATCATTCACTCCATCACCAACCATTGCAATATCATGATATTTTTGTGATAAATTTTCAAGAATACTTAATTTATCTTGAGGTAAAAGATTGGAATAATACTTATCTAATGTTAAATAATCAGCCACAGATTTTGCAGCAGAATCGTTATCTCCAGTTAACATAATTGTCTTAATATCTGAATTCTTAATATCATAAATGGTTTCCTTCCCATTATCCCTTATTTTATCATTTAAACTAATTAAGCCAATGATTTCAGTTTCATTTCCTAAAATAACAGTTGTTTTTCTTTGATTTTCGTTAGATAGATTATTAATCACATCTTTGAAATTTTTATTGTAATCAAACAACTCCTTCTTACCTAAATAATAAGATGTTCCGTTAATATCTGCTTTCAATCCTTTACCAGCGATAGATTGGAAGTAATCAACTTTTAATGCCTTAATATTTTTAGTTTCACCATATTTTTGAATTGCTTTAGCTATTGGATGTTTTGATTTAGATTCAATACTATAAACTAATTTAATAATTTCATCTTCACTGTACTCTCCATTACTGACTATATCTGCTATGTTCAACTTACCTTCAGTTAAAGTTCCAGTTTTATCAAATAAAATAGCTTTAATTCTTGATAGTTCTTCAACATATTCTCCACCTTTTATTATTATCCCATTTTTCGTTCCTGAGGTAATAGCTGAAACTATGGAAACTGGTGTGGAAATAACTAAAGCACAAGGACAAGAAATAACCAGTAAAACCAAACTTCTTTTAAACCATTCAATCAGTGGTTGATGGAAAAATATTGAGGGTAGAACAGTGACTAAAATAGCTATTAAAACTATGGCTGGTGTGTAGTATCTTGCAAATTTGTTAATAAAAATATCAATCTTCGCCTTTTTTTCTCCAGATTCTTTAATTAAATCAACTATTTTAGAGAATATAGTATTTTTAAATGTCTTTGTAACTTCAATTTCAATATATCCATCTTCATTAATTGTAGAGCCATAAACTTCGTCGCCTATGTTTTTACTAACAGCCAAACTTTCTCCAGTGATTGAAGCTTGGTTAACTGAAGTTGACCCAGTTAAAATTACACCATCTATTGGGATTTTATCTCCTGGCTTAACTATTACCACATCCCCAATATTTAAATCCTCAACTTTAACTTCAAATGTTTTGTCATCTCTCACTGTTGCCATATCAGGGTTTAAATTAACCAATTCGTGTAAGGATTTTTTTGATTTAGTCAATGTAAACTCTTCAATATATTCAGCCAAAGAGAATAAAAGTACTAAAGAAGCTCCTTCTAAACCTTCTCCAATTAAAAATGCTCCAACAGTAGCTATTGTCATTAAAAACTCAATTTGAAGATTACCTTTTGATGATGCTTTGATTCCATTTGTTATAATGTTTAATCCAACGAATATAACTATTATTAAGAAAATTGAAATAGATATTATATTTTCTATATGAATAAAACCAAAGGATAATGTGGGTTGGGGTATGAAATGTTCTAAACTTACAGCTAAAGCTAAAAGTATCCATCCTATTCCCATTTTAGTTAAAAAATTTTCATGGTGATTATCGTGGTGTTCATCATCTAAACTTTCCAATAGCCCCGAATCACAACAACTACATCCACTTACTTCATTATTACAGCTATTCTCATGGTCATGACCCTGTTCATCGTGGTCGTGATTATAGTCATGGTCTTGATGGTGATCATGCTCATGGCTGGGATTTTCATCTTGTTCTTTAGTGCTTTTTGATTTTTTCATAATAATCTCCTATTTTTTTATATGATTGATAATTAGTCATGTTTATTTTAATAGCTTTTATAATAAAATAGCAAATAAATATTATTATTTATTAAAATCACATTAAGTATCGTTATCTATAATAATACTATTAAAATCATTTTTATTGAAAATTCTTTTTCAACTGAATAATTAAAAAAATAGCTTTAAATATTATTTAAAGAGGCTGTTGCACAATTATTTTTGTTTAATTAATATTTAAATTAAATTGAATAACAAGGTGTCTGATTTTCATGAAAATTTCATCAGATTTTTGAAAGTATTTCCACATAAATGACCATTAATCTATTGGATGATATACTGTTTGAACTTAAAAAAAAGGAAAATTTTAAAAAAAGGACAATTAATTTTTAGCTGATAAAGGTTTTTACAGTGTTACAAACTATTTAATTGGTATAAACAAGTATAAAAATTGTGCCATTAATATTTCCTAAAAAGAAACCAGACTTAAATGTTTTAAAAGACAGAATTCAGAACCTATTAGACTATTTTGGTATAAATAATCCTAAAAATCCCATTTACAAATCATTAAAAGAGAAATTATTTGATTTTATAATTTAGAAAAGCGAAGCTTTTCTTTAGTTCAAAATTTTTTATTATTGAAAATTTATTTTTCAATTTAGAAGAATTAATTCTTCGTTTTGAACTTAGATAATCTTCGATTATCTTTAGTTAAAACTTGTTTTAACTTAGAAAATCTTCGAT
>JAISTD010000214.1 GCA_031272765.1 Candidatus Methanovirga australis
AAATGAAAATAATTGTAAAATAAGCTGGAATTTCACTAAAGGAGATGCTGATGAAAAATTATCAAAACATTATACATGAAGAATTTATGCAGAAAAATACTCATGTCATAACAGTAGTAGTGGTAGTAGTAGTAAAACTGCTGATGCTGTTGAATTGAAAGATGTTAGTGTTAGCTCCGATTATTTTGATCATCCTAAATTAAGCGGAAATGCCATCTTTAAAAAAGATCATAGTTATGCCAGTATAAATGCTGATATTCATTTAACTGATGATTCAGTTGATACTTCAGCGATTGTTAAAAATTGGAATGATGTGAAAGCTGATACTAAATATAGTTTAGATAGTTCTATGCTAACAAGTCATAAACTTAGTGAAATAAAATCCATTGATTTCAAATATAATGGAAAAGTAATTTATACCTGGAAGAACGACTAATATCTTTCATTTAATTTTTTTTCTTTTAATTCCAAACTTAAAATATCAAATAATGTATAAAAGAAAGTTTATCAGTTATTAAAAGTCTTATTTTAATTTATTTAATTAATAAATGATTTTAAATGATATCTAATTTAAATTCTAACATGCTAATTTTACAGAAATACTTTTTCTCTGGATACAATTTAATAAATACCACAATCTACATTTTAATTTGTATTTTAACAATATTTACTCTTTATAAATTATTTAAAAAACTTAAAGTAGATCCTATTCGATTAATAGCTCCAAGCATCCCTTTCATTCTAATGGGAGCGATTATTAGAGTATTTGTTGATAATCATATATTGGAATATAACTGGTTTCTAATTACACCAGGATTAATCCTTATCCTTGCAATAATCAGTAGTTTATCATTTTGCATTAGTTTATATCTTGGAAAAAAAGCTAATGTTGATTATAATATTATTTTATTACTAATTGGATCTATTTTAAGTCTTTATTTATTATTTAAAATTAAAAAAATAAGTTTTATTCCTTTAATTGAAGTTATCATCCTTTGGATTTTTATAAACTTAATTTTTATAGTCTTTAATAAAAAATATAATTTATTAAAAAACAAGTATAACTTACCAATTTTATCTGTTCATATTCTTGATGCAACATCAACATTCATTTCTGTTGATTTATTTAATTATAATGAAGAACACATCCTTCCTAATTTTATATTATCTTCAGCAGGAACAAGTATGATACTAATACCATATAAAATAGCTATTATTTTATTTTCAATATATTTAATTGATTCTAATATAAATAATAAAACATTGAATGGATTGTTGAAATTAGTTATTTTTGTTTTAGGGCTTGCACCTGCATTGAGAAATATTTTAAGTTTAATAACGAACTAATTAAATTCTTTTTTATCTTCATATAAATCTTTTTTAATATATTGTCAATATGGATTAAAAAATTATATATTTTATAAACATCTTACTTCAGCATTCAAGATAAATATTGTGATTAATAGTAAATTGCATGATTAATAGTAAATTGCGAATTTATTTTTTCATTTTCAACCCACTTCAAGTAACTTTTTGTAATTTAATATGATAAAAAAATCATTGATTTAACATTAAAATATAAATTAATTAGTATTAACGAGTTTATTTTATTAAATTAATTTTAATAAGATTATTTATAAAAAATTAATATATTATAAACAATTAAATTGAAATTTAAGAATTTTGCAAAGCAATTTTTGGTAATTTTTGGTAATTTGAAATTCAAAATATTTAATTTCACAAAACACTATAATATCTTTTTAAGACTAAAAAAAGTAAATAATTAAAATTAAACAATTCTTAAGTTATGAGTGAGTTTACAAACTAAAAAATATGGAAAAAAATAATAACATGCTCAAAATCAAAAATTGTATTTAATAGAAAAGATAATATAAAATATCACTAAAATGAAAAAGAGAATCATGTGAAAAAAAATGAACACTAAAAGTGAACTATCTCTTGATGTATCTGATTTTGAAAAACTAATCAAAAGAAACAAGATTTATGTTGATAAAACAAAAGTGATAAAAAGACTAAGAGATCTTAATGGAACATACCATTTTCTCTCTCGTCCAAGAAGATTCGGGAAATCATTACTCATAAGCACACTCAAAAATCTATTTGAAGGCAAAAAAGAACTATTCAAAAACACCTACATCTACAACCACTGGAACTGGAAAGAAACATACCCAGTTATAACTTTTGATTTAAGTAAACCAAAAACAGAAACATCTGAAAAATTTGAAAAATCTTTGAACTTTTATATAGATTCTATAGCAGAAAATGAATTTAACATTGAACTCAAAGCAGAATTTTCCAATGACAAACTAAGAGAACTAATAGATAAAATCCATAAAAAAACAGGCAAACATATTGTTGTCCTAATCGATGAATACGATAAACCAATATTAGACAATTTAAACAATGCAAAAACAGCCACAGAAATTCAAAGAAACCTAAAAGACTTCTATGGAATACTAAAAAGTGAAGATAGCAAACTTGAATTTGTGTTTATAACAGGCATCACCAAATTCTCAAAAGTATCCATATTCTCAGAATTTAACAATTTAATTCAATTAACATTAAAAGAAGACTATTCTATGATTTGTGGTTACTCACAAGAGGAAGTTGAAAAATACTTCAAAGAATTCATAAATAGCTATTCTGATTCAAAAAATATTAGCTACCAAGAAACAGTTAAAAAAATCAAGTACCATTATGATGGTTACTCTTGGGATGGTAAAAACTTCCTATACAACCCATACTCATTAATGAACTTCTTTGAAGATAATGAATTTAATAATTACTGGTTCGAGTCTGGAACCCC
>JAISTD010000218.1 GCA_031272765.1 Candidatus Methanovirga australis
TTTCATGATATTAATTGATATCCTTTCTCCTATTTAAATATTATGTTCATATAACTTTTTTGGATTTATTTCTCAGTCGGCATTAACATGCCACCCACTGAATTTTTTACAGTGTCAAAAATTTTGAATTAAAGAAAATCAAAGATTTTTTAACTTATAAAATCAAAGATTTTATAACTAAAGAAATCATGAAAAATTGAAAAACCTCCACAAAAGTTTACAACATCATATAGAGAGATGAAATATAATGTGGGGATTATTACAGCTTCATTTACTAAAGATGATATTATGATCATGGAAATTAAAGCAATGGGGCATAAAAATGTGAGTTCAAAACATGGAAGTACATTTGAGATAACGAAACATTCACAATTAACACCAAAAGGAGATTGTATAATTGGGGTTTCAAGTAACAAATCTATGGAAGATTTCTCTAATGAATTTAAAAAGAAAATAGCTAATGATAATACTGTGATTAAGGTTGAACTCTCAACAAAAAATGGTTATGATGAAATAATTGGATATGGACATCATAAATTAAGTTTAACTCATCAAACAGATATTGTATGTAGAAAAAGTTCTTATACTTGTTCAAGAACATTGATGATTAAATCAAATAAGGCTTCAATTGACTTGAATAGACAATTAGTGGAAGATTTGAAGAATGGTGAGGAATTAACATTTAAAATCATTGTAGAGTAAATAATTTTTGTGTTATATAGCACTGTTAAAAATCCTTGTGATAACAATTGTTATGTAGAGAGAAATATTTTATGGAAATTGGTAAGAAACCCTAAAATCGATGAAAGCATAATAATTCAAAAAATTTGAATATTCTTACATTATGAATCTATCACCATAATTTTTGACAATGCTATTTTAATTATTTTTTTTAATTTTAATAAGTTTAAATTAATTATTTTAAAAAATTAAGTTATAATGTGTATTTTATATAATAAATAATATTTGGTTGATTAATATGAATAGTTGAGATAAATTTAAGGAAACTTACTTTTTAGGAACATTTATCAAACTTACTCTGATGCAATGAAAAATTTGAAAAAATATTATTTATAAATATTTTCTACATTCTTCAACAAATATCTTAGCATTTTTTAAATCGTTAACAGCCTCATTTTCTGGAAAAATTATATGGAAATCATAATCCGCATCCTCTCTATCTTCTTCTAATGCAGATAATATTTTAGCAATTTCTTTATCGAATTTTTCTTTAACAACATATTCTATGCCAAATTGTTGTATTGTGCTTGAATGTTTTTTTGTGGAAATGCCTTTTTTAGATAATAAAGCGGTTGTAGCATAAAAAACTGCATAGTATGATCTATTAATTGATGCATTATAAAATCCATTATCTAAATTCAATTCTGATGATTTTAAAGATTCTAAAGCACGATCAAATATCAAATTAGCTTCATTATCCAAACAAATCCCTCCAATAATTTTATTAATCCTAACTTAAAATTATTCCATCTTTATTGATGTTAGAAAAGAATGAGTAGTTTTTATATTTATTATAATATTCTATATTTTTTATTTTCACTGAAATATATTCTCCAGTGTTGATTAACACATCCATTACTTTACTGTAAATATCGTCGCGTATTTTAAGCTTATCTGATTGTTTTGAGGTGATAATTAGAATATCTATATCAGAATCTTCATTATCATCTCCTCTTGCAACTGATCCAAAAAGAATTATTTTTTCTATTTTATCATGGTTTAAAGATTTGACAAAGTCAATAGCTAACTGTTTTCTATCCATAGTATCACAATTAATAAAAAATTTATTTTTTATAATAAAACAAAAGAATTATCTTTTCTGGAATTTGATTAAATCAGACTATCCAATAATTAATATGTTTTTTTTTATCAATATAATAATTAAAATAACTTTTTTATATTTTCACTATGAAATATAAAATATAAATACTTTCTTAAGAGAGTTTCTATAAACTTAATTTAAACATATATTGATATGATGTTTTGTTATTATTTTCATTTTTTCATTGGAAAATTCGCATATTTTGGCTTTTTAAGCTATTTGCTGTTATTTTTAGGGGATTTCCCTAATTTTTTCATATTTATCACTAAGTGGAACAAATTTCCTTTAGTAGTCTATAAATAACTCCAATGATGTCTATAGGGTTAATGAACCACATATGGTCTTTAGAAGAGCTACTAACATAATCCTTATCACAAAAATATCAGTATATAAAGGGTCATTATTAAAATTTACAACTTCCTTTTAATAAAAAATATATATATTAAGTTTCAAATATAGTTTCTTAATATAAATTATTAATAATCACATATTAATTTATTTTTGAATTGATTTTTATTTTGAAATTTATTTCAATAATATTATAAAATAGATTAAATGAATCGTATAAAATAAATCATAATTATAATATTATTATCAAAATCATATAAATAATAAACGGAGAAAATACATGGAAAAAGAAAAGAAAATGAAAATAATTAGAACTTTTGGAATAATAGCTGTTTTGGTATTATTCTCTTTTGTACTTAGAGCACAAACATACACTACTATGGAAGCACAAAGTCCAGATATTAAAGCAATGTATGTTGATTCAGATGGACTACCATATTTCACTGAAATGGATTCTTATTATCATCTAAGGCTTCTTGAAAACCTTAATGACAATGGTCATCTTGGGGACACTGTGATAAATAATACTCAGTGGGACGAGCATAGAAACTCTCCAGATGGAAAAAGTGCTGAGTACACTCCAATGATATTTTATGTAACTTTATTCTTTTATAAAATTTTAAGTTTAATATTTCATAATTTACCTATAAAGTTTGTTGCTTATTGGACTGGAGCTATATTAGGTTCTCTTGTTGTTGTTCCAGCTTTTCTCACTGTAAAGAGAATAACTAATACTTATGGCGGTATTGTTGCAGCTTTACTTATTGCTATGGGACCTAACTTTTTTGCTCACAGTTATGCTGGGTTTTTTGATACTGACATGTTTACAACTTTGCTACCGCTTATAATGCTGTTTTTCTTTGTTGAGAGTATTCTTAATAAGAATCCTAAGCATAGGTTAATATCTGCTGTATTGATGGGTTTGACAGTTGCTGTATCAGCTCTTTCATGGGATCGATATGTATTCTATCCTGCTATTTTCACATTTGCAATTGTCTTGTTTTTAATTATAGGATTAATATTCAGAATAAATTTATTTAAACCTATGAAAAATTATTCTAACATTAAATCATGGTTTATAGACCAAAAAGAAATATCTACAATATCTATATTTTTAGTCGTGTCATTCATAGGATTAATAGCTGTTCTTGGATTTAATGGGCTTATGGAGGATATTTCAGGTCTTTTTGGTGCATTGAATCTTCAAAGTGTTGCTACAAGTCTTGGTGATTATCCAAATGTTATGATTTCAGTTTCAGAGATGCAAAAACCACAAATTGTCGTTGGTGGATTGTTGGGTTTGTTCTCTTCAAATAGTGGTGGATTAATAAATGGTGTTGGTGGTGTAGTTGTATTCTTAACTTCACTTTTTATGGTTTTTGTTTTCATTTATAACTTCTGGAAGTTGAGAAATATCAACTCTAAAGATTTAAAAGGTAAAAAACTTCCTAAGTCTAAGAGAAGATCTAATACTAATCTTAAGTCAACTCAAAATGAAAGTTTTATAAATAAATTTTCAAATTTAATTTTAAGCACTGATGCTGATTATGATAAAAGAGTGATGATTTTATTTTTCACGATTTTTGGAGCATGGCTACTTGTTTCATTGATAGCCTCTTTAATGGGTTCAAGATTTATACCATTTTTCGTTATTCCTGCTGCTTTAACCTCTGGTATGTTTGTAGGTTATTTCTTTGATTATATTAAAAAATATGATAATGATAGAACTCGTTTATACCTTGCTATTGCATCTTCTTTATTAATAAGTTATTCATCATTAATGATATTTCCAGAATTGGGATGGTTTATTCCTTTAGTCGTTCTAAGTTTGTTATTACTTTTAACTTATGCTTTATTGTATAATCATGAAGCAGTTTTAAATGCAGTTAGAAAAATTAAAGGGTTAAACACTGCAAATATCAGAAAAAGTAGTTTTATTATAATATTAATATGTTTGGCTGTTGTTGCACCATCAATTACGAGTGCTTACTACAGTTCTACACATTCTGGACCACAGACAAGCACGAATATGTGGAATTCAATGGAAAGCATTAAAGCAACACAACCTGTAGATACTGTTATAGCCTCTTGGTGGGATTATGGGTACTTGTTTGAAATAGCTGCTGATAGACAAACAGTCTTTGATGGTGGTTTACAATCAGGTGAAAGGGCATATTGGATTGGAAAGTCTATTACAACATCAGATGATAAACTTTCTTCAGCTATTCTTAAGATGCTGGCTACTACTGGTGATAAGGCTGCAGATACATTGACTAACTACACTAACAGCAAAGGAAAAGCTGCAAAGATTTTAGAAGAGATTTTAACTAAATCTAAAGCAGATGCTAAAAATGTTTTAACGAGCAATTATAATTTAACCTCTAATCAGGCTGATACAGTTGTAAATTACAGTCATCCTGATAATCCAAGACCAGTGATTTTTGTGATGAGTTCAGATATGATTGATAAAATTCAATGGTGTTCTTACTTTGGTTCATGGGACTTTGAAACTCAACAAAGTAAGATGCTACGATACTTTGCACAATCTAAACCTACTTCATCGATATCACAGAATGGAACTGCCAATGTTACAGAAATGATAAACTATCAACAAGGACAAGGAAATAATTCTCTTGTATACAAAACAGTTCTTACTAAGTATTCAAATGGTTCTACAGATGTAAAATTTGTTGCAAGTCATGATGATGGAACTCCAATTCTTCTT
Source organism: Candidatus Methanovirga australis (assembly GCA_031272765.1). Taxonomy (GTDB): domain Archaea; phylum Methanobacteriota; class Methanobacteria; order Methanobacteriales; family Methanobacteriaceae; genus Methanovirga; species Methanovirga australis. Next base: position 4,917 of record JAISTD010000218.1, read on the forward strand.
CCAGATGGTAGTGAATTTAAACCACAATTTAATAGTAAAAATGTAATTATTCATGATGCTGTGGTTGTTGAAGATGGTAAGTTAACCGCTAACAAGACTTTAAATGAAAGTGGAGCTTATGCATTAGCTATTGTTGGTGATGGTGGAAACTATCAATCTGTCTTAATGGATAAAGATTTATTAGGTTCAATGTTTACAAAGCTTTATCTTATGAATGGAGCATCTCAAAGTTCCTTTGAAAATGTTGGTAAGTATACGGGTGTTTCTTTATGGAAAGTTAAGTAAATAAGTTATCATATATAATATGTGAGAGCTTCTATAAACTTAATTTAAACATATATTGATATGATGTTTTATTATTATTTTCATTTTTTTCATTGGAAAATTCGCATATTTTGTCTTTTTAAGGCTAATTTCATCGCTATTTTTAGGAATTTTCCCTAATTTTTTCATAGCTATCGCTAAGCAGAACAAATTTCCTTTAGTAATCTTGGTAATTGAATTAAGTTAAATGCTGTGCATCCAATTTTTTAAAACGAGAAATCAAAGATTTCTCTAAGTTGTCTTCGACAACAAACGGGAAAATCTTCGATTTTCCCTAAATTTCTCGTTTCACTCGAAATAAAAAACGGAAATTAAAATTTCCTAAATTTCCTTTAGAAAT
>JAISTD010000230.1 GCA_031272765.1 Candidatus Methanovirga australis
GGAAAAAATATGATAAAATAACTCCAACGATGTCTATAGGATTAACAGACCACATATGGTCTTTAAAAGAGCTACTAACATATCCTTATCACAAAAACATCAGCATATAAAAGGGTCAGCATATAAAAAAATGTGGAGGTTTTCATGAAAATCCATGTTTTATATAAACGAAAATAAAAAATTTTCTAAATTCAAAATAAAAAAATTTTGAATTAAAGAAAACCATGAAAATTGAAAAACCTCCACAAAAATTTACAACCTCGGTTTTATATTTTTGATATTTCATATTTAAACCTTATTTTCTTAATTTTCAATGAAAAATATTAATAACCACATTCTTATTTTTTTTAATAAATCATATATTAATATGCAATTAAATAAATAAAAAAACTATCATATATTAGTAAAAGTTGAATAAAAGAAACTTAGCATGTTAACACTGCACCAAAATAAAAAAAAAAAATAATGAACCCAAAAATATAAAACCCCAAAAAATAAAAAAAATAAAAATTGATATTATCAATATTGCTTACATATAAAGTTTAGTAAGTCCAGTGGATTAGTAATGACTTGCAGGTGTTAAGCCAAGATGATGATCTTCACCTTTTTTACCTGGAATACCGTATGCATCAGCCCTGCACTGTGTACAAGCTCTAAAAACAGGAATTATTTCTTCTACTTCATTTCTAACTTTTTCAATTAATTCACAATCTGGTCGTGAGTAATCCTTTAATTTGTTTAGTGGAATGAGTGGAAGAATATTCATAAGTGAAGCTCCTCTTTTTTTAACCTCTTTAGCTATTTCTTTAATATGTTCATCATTAAGTCCTGGAATTAAAACACTGTTAATTTTAACTATAACCCCATTTTTAGCCAATTTCTCAACACCTTCAAGTTGATTTTTAATCAATATCTCAACTGCATCTCCACCTTTATATATTTTATCATTATATTTAATAAAGGAATAAATATCTTTAGCTATTTCTGGATCTATTGCATTAATAGTTACAGTCACTGTATTAACTCCAAGTTTAGCTATTTCATCTGCATATTTAGGAAGTAAGAGACCATTTGTACTCATGCATTTGATTAAATCTGGATTTTCATCACCTAATTTTTTGAAGAATTTAAATGTTTCTTCATTTGCCAATGAATCTCCTGGTCCTGCTACTCCCACAACTGATATTGGACCTTCTTCTGTAACTTTATTAACATGTTCAATAGCTTTATCACTATCCATAACACAGGCAGCTACTCCTGGTCTGATATCTTCGTTATTTATATCCCGAGTGCAGAAATTACAATATATATTGCATTTTGGTGCTATTGGGACATGAACTCTACCTACTTTATCATGAATTTTTTCATTAAAACACGGATGAGCTTTTGTAATGTGTGCAAATCTTAAACCTTTATGTTCATTTACCATTGAAATCATCTCCCAGATCAATATTATGAATATTAATTAAACAATGAATAATGTTAATGATTGATTAAAAAAATTTGATTGATTAAAAAAATTTATTTTTTATGATAATAATCAATTGTGCATAATAATATTATTGTTCATCCTCGTATATTAATGTTTGTATCATATGAAACAAAATTAATAAAAATATATTAAAAATTAATAAAAGATTTAATTAAAATATATTTAATCAAAATTTTCAATTACAATAAAATTTTCAATTATAGTATCTTATTTTTAAAATATCTAACTTAAATTAAAAAAATACTAATTACCTTTCTATTTATAAATTAAAATTTAAATATGGATTCATTATTAAAATAAAAGATTTTTTTTAACTAATAAAAATATTAGTGACCTTACATTTTTATAATCTCTACTTTTTTATAATCTCATTTTAAAACAATGAATTTAAATAAGTAACTAATTTAATAAATGACTGACTCTATTTCTTTATCATAGATAAGAAATCTTTTGATCTCTGAGTTCTTGGTTTTTCTATTAATTCTAAATTTTTCAACTCTTTCTCAATACTTTCTTTACTCATAGAAAACAGATCAGAAACAATACCAATATCTAAATCAGAATAATGGAGCATAATGGCTCCACCTAACGCCACATTATCTATATTGAATCTCATACCTTTAATCTTTTCCTCTAATTTAAATTTTTTATGGAGTATGAAATCCATAGACTTGATCTGAACAATATTCTCATTATTATATTTTTTAAGAAGTTTAATAGCATTATTGTTTATCAAAGTAAAAATTTCCCTCTGTTTTCTATCAATATCTTCCCTAAGATAAGGGAAAGGGCTTTTATATCTTCTTCTCATATCTTTTGACTTTGTTATGTAAAATCTAAATATATCCCATAGGATTAATGTAGGTGCGACTTGGATAAAAATATTTTTCTTTAAGTTTTCACGAGTTTTAATATCTTTAGATAATTTCCGTTTAATATTTCCTCTCTCATCCATTAAACCTTTATTTCTAAGAATTCTTTCAATTTCAAACTCTCTCCATTCTTCAACAGTGTCAAAATCAAAAAGAAGTTTTGGTTCAGCATTATTTACCTCTTCAACCAGGTTATCATACTCTTTTAAGGTTTTAAAATCACTGACATAGTTATTTAAAATTGTTTCTCTGTTTTTATCAACCAATTCTTGAGAAAATCCAGCATACCCTAAGGCTAAAGCATATCGAATGTGTTTTTCATTTATTATGCTTGGTTTTGACCGATAAAATTGTAAAAGTTCAATTCTAACATCTTTACCATAATCTTCTCTAATTTTCTCCTCATAACTATCATTATATTCAGAATCTAAATTAATTCTTTTTCTAACCCATCTATCATTCTTTTTAAACTTTATCATTACAGAAACGGTTTTCACACTACTATTCTTTTCTTGTTTTAAATATTTCAAAATTTTTTTAAAGGATTCCCTTCCTAAATCATTTAATCTTGACAATAAAACCATATAATTCCCTGATAAAGGCAAATAATTAATAATTTCGAGCCTATAAATGCCATTTTCAAGAAGTTCAATAGTTAAATCCTTTGAGGAACACTCACAATTATCAAAGTCATGATTATCTGATGATTTAAAAAAATCAGACAACCTATATTTTTTAGAACATTTTTCACACTTTACAAAAGCATACTCTTCAAAATGACCAATAGCTATTTTATGAGAGTCAATAGCTGACTTAACACGATTAAAGATATTTTTTTTAGAACTTGCCTTGGTTCTATAAATTTGATTATGTTTATTATTTTCAAATAACTCTTCATAATTTTGATCAATTTGAGCATTGAAGCCATATTTTGATAAGGAACGATAAGGAGAGGTATAACCTTTCATTTCCATATCAGATCTTAGTTCTTTTAATTTTTCTAATCTATTTTTAAATCTAAGGTAGACTACTTTTAATATAGAAAAATTGGAAATATTGGTCAAAACAATTTTTTCATCCTCTATTTCTTTTAAATATCTTTCTGCTTCAGTGATTAATATAGATTCGTCCATTTGCTCACAAATACCCTAAAATTGAAATTATCAGAATTACTTAATTTTATTTTTAAAAATATTTATAATATTTAACTAATAATAAATTTATAAGTACGAGATTTGGTTTGTTAAAATAATGAAATATTAAATACAAAATAAATTGTTGATAAAATATAAAAATCCATATTATCAAAAATATTAAATATAAACAAATTAGAATCAAAGATTTTTTTTTAACTATAATCAAAGAATTACATTATTTTTTCACCGATTTCAGCTCCACTTGGACCTATAATCTCAGCACTATCTGCTGTAGCCAAAATCATTCCTTCAGATTCAACACCAAAAAGTTTCGCAGGTTTTAAATTAACTAAAACAGTGACTTTTTCATTTATTAATTGTTCTGGAGAATACTTTAATCCAAGTCCTGCAACAATCTGTAAAGTCTTATCTTTAATATATACCTTTAACTTTAATAATTTATCAGAACCCTTAATTTTTTCAGCTTCAAGTACTTTCCCTATTCTTAAATCTAATTTAGCAAAATCATCAATACTTATTATATCCATCATATTATCCTCTTTTTCATCTAATTTTTCATTATTTATCTTATTACCTATTTTATTATTCTCTTTTTTACTAATATGATTATGTTCTCTGTCGACTTCATTTTCAAGTTTAAAAAGTTTATCCTTTTCTTTATTTATCTCTTCTTCATCAATCTTTCCAAATAATGGTTTAGGATTTTTAATTTTATGACCAGTCTCTAAAAGTACCTTACAATCATTCCAATCATTATCATCCTCAAGATTTAAAATATCTAAAATATCAACTGATTTATTTGGAAGATAAGGTTTTAAAGTAATGGATAAAACCTTTGAAAGCTGGTTTGATAAATGAAGACAATTAGAAGCCTTTTCATAATCATCTTTTATAGACTGCCACGGTTTTTGATAATCAAAATATCTATTTCCTTCTTTAGCTATTTTAAGTATACTTATAAGACCATCTCTGAACTTGAAATTAGATATTGAGTCTTTTACTTCATCAGCCAATCCTTCAATTAAATATTTGAATTTTTTATCCTCATCACTCAAATCAAAAAGTTCTGGAACCTTTCCATCAAAAAATTTATTCGTAAAAGTAAAGGTTCTATGAAGAAAATTCCCTAAAACATCAGCTAATTCATCATTTACTCTTCTTCCAAAATCATCCCATGAAAAATCCATATCCTTATTTAAAGGAGCTGTAATTGTTAGATAATATCTAAGTAAATCAGAATCAAAATTTTCAACAAAATCTTTTACCCAAATAACCCAACCTTGACTTGTAGACATTTTTCTACCTTCTAAGGATAAGTATTCACCAGCAATAATGTTATCAGGATTTTTACATCCATGACCATCTAACATTGCAGGCCAAAAAATTCCATGATGATAAATAATATCTTTACCAATGAAATGAAGAACATTATCATCCCAATATTCTCTCCAGGATTTCCCTGTTTTATTAGACCATTCAGTAGCAGATGAAATATAGCCAATCAATGCCTCAACCCAAACATAAATAATCTTTCCTTCAGCACCTTTTAAAGGAATAGGAATTCCCCAATCCATATCTCTACTTAGAATCCAGTCTTTTAAACCATCCTTTAGCCAATTCTTCAAGTAATTTCTAACATTGTCTCCTAAGTTAGGATTGTTATAAACAAAGTCTTCAACCTCTTTTTGAAATTTACTTAATCTAAAAAAATAATGTTTTGATTTCTTAATTACAGGTGTTTTTCCACAAGCTAAGCATTTAGGATCCAAAAGATCTTCCACATCTAAATGCCTTCCACAAGCCTCACATTGATCTCCTCTTGCACCAAGGCTGCTACAAAACTTGCATATTCCTTCAACATACCGATCAGGCAAAAATTTATTACAATACTCACAGTACAACTGTTTTATTTCTTTCTCATAAATAAGATCCTTATTATACAAGTTTAAAAAGAAATTCTGAGCTATTTTATAATGAGTTTTGTTTGTTGTTCGTGAAAAATTATCAATACTAATGTCACATATTTCAAGGTCTCTAACTATCTTCCTATGATACCTTGTAGCTATTTCAATAGGTTTTTTCCCTTCATTATCTGCTTTAACAGCTATTGGTGTGCCATGCTCATCAGTAGCACAAACCAATAAAACATCATTCCCAACCATTCGATTAAATCTTGCAAATATGTCTGCAGGAATATAAGTCGACCTTAAATGTCCTAAATGACATGGTCCATTAGCATAAGGTAAGGCACATGAAATAAAAAATTTGGTCATTTATCTTCTCCTTTAATATAATACTGCTTGATTAAAACAAGTTTTTTTTTAAAAAAAACGGAATTTCATTTTCTAAATTACCTAAAGGTAAGAAAAGTTTAAAAATGAAAAATAAAGAAAATTTCATTCCCTAAGTTCATCATGTATTCGGAACAACGAGAATTTCATTCCCTAAGTTCCTCATGTCTTCGGAACCAAAGATTTTCTAACTTAACAAGTTAATTTTCATCAAAAGTTAGTTTTCAAATTAATTATCAGTTTTTAAAAAACTTACTTATTTACTATAAAAAGCCATCTTATTTATAATAAATATGTATAATAATCAATTATCTATTTTTTATATTATATATATTATAAATAAAATTAATATAAACTATTAAACTATAAATAGAATATTATTAAACTTCAAAATAAATCTGTTTAGACAAAATAAATCTGTTTAGAGGTTTAGAATATACAAACACGATTTTTAGCATTAAACTACCAATATGGTTAGGTAGGTATCATCATTAACATTAGACCACACAAGCACAATTTTGTTGAAGTGAAGTTTTAGTTATAATATCTTAAATTTGAGTATATTCTGAAAATTCCTATTTTTGAAGAAAGTTTAATAAACTATTAGCAACAACATTCAAAGGACCTTCTTCTTTTTTATTTAACCCTAATTGAGTATAGATTTCACCAATAAAAGTTCCATTTGATTTCAAAGATGAGAAAATGTCATCAATTAAACCATCACAAAGTTCTTTCTTTTGCATAGGACCAAAAGGATTGGCAAAATAGGTTTCACTGAGACCAACTTCTTGTGTTGTACCTTTACTCATCCGTTTACCTGCAACAAACACTTTTTTTGCCTCGACAATATCATCAAACTCATAAATTCCTTCTTTTTCACCATAATTATTTAAATAACATATTAAATCGATTCTATGATTTTTAGAGATGATGTTGTAATGTGTGGTTTTTATAATAAGTCGTGAATTACTCTTATTTGGATTGAAAAATATAGCTCTATCCATATTCTCATACGGAGTACCTGGAGATAAATCATCCAAACGAAGAAATGATCCAATTTCTGTACCTTGAGCATAAGGAACATCATCCTCAATATGAATACTTCCCATATCATCAAACACAATTTCAATGTGTTTAATAATATTATTTTTAAAGTTTTGTAATGCTTCAATCGATTCTGACTTACCAGCTCCAGAGTCACCAACCAATAACAAACTCTTTTTTTCACCATTTTTCAGATAGACATTTACTAAACTTCCATGAATAGGCAACCAACCCTTCTTCATAACTTTCAAATTATGTAATGTAAGTATCATTTTTTTCATATATCCAAAGTATTCAGATTTAACATTGTATCCAACAGTACCAACCCATAAATCTTCTTTATCATCATAATGAAAAAGATTTTCCTCTTGTTTTTCATTACCAAATAACAATATTCCATCTGGTTTTGAATGTGCCGCCTTAGGAGATGCCAATTCAAACAAATTTGCAAGAGAAACCCCATTGTATATGTAGTCTCTATGGAAATAAATCATAAAAAATAAATTACCTACTTTAGCTGGATATCCAAACCAAGCATTATTATCATTATCAAAATCCAGAATAGGGTTTATATCTGTTTCTTTAAACATTCCTTCTCTCTTATTTGAGTTTGTGGAAAGAACCATAGGTGTTCTAAGCATCACAGATTCAATTATTAATATGTCAGAAAGTTTTTTATATTTATCAGATAAAAAGAACTTCTCTAATTGATAAACTAAAATTGAAGCATTTGTTCCTGTGTGTACCTGCCTATAAACATTATTTTTATCCCCAATTAAACTCTGCTCTATATCTCTATAAAAAGAACGTAAACGACCATTAAACCCTGAATCTTGAAGTACAAAATGTGATTCTGTTTTTCTACTAAAACGTGTTTTTGTTATACTAAATCTTCTAAATGACATCCAATAATCGTGAAATCCTTCAACAAACTCTAATAAAAGATCTTTATTTTTTATGTAATAATTATCAACCTCCTCTGGGCTCAGAACAAGCAATAATTTCAAAGTTTTTAAAATTTCATACACTGCATCAGGCAATGTATTTCCATTTAACAAAAATTTATAAAGGGTAGGATTTTCTTCTTTTAAATAGAGTATATATTTTGCAGTTACCTCTTTAAAGTATATTGAATTAATTAAATCCTTTGTATTGGATGAATATGTTAAATCAAAATTTATAATAGCTAAATTATTTTTTAAATATAATCCTTCTTCCATCTTCAACCTCTTAATCATTAATTCATGTGTATCATTATTTTTATCTTAACAATCTAAATTCCTTAATTATTTGATCTCCAATCATTCACCCTAATTATTTAATATTGGATTAACTATTAATTTTTATCATCTTAAATTACAAAAAATTCATTTTAGAAACAAAATTATTTAAAAATAAAAGAACTTATTTTAAAAATGTTTGAATAAAAAATATAAATTTTAAGAGCTTGTTACCAATCTGCTTTACTAATATATAAAAATAATAAAAAAAAATAAAAAAAA
>JAISTD010000233.1 GCA_031272765.1 Candidatus Methanovirga australis
AAAATAGCAATGAAATTGACCTTCAAAAGACAAAATATGTGAATTTTCCAATGAAAAAATGAAAATAATGATAAAACATCATATCAATATATGTTTAAATTAAGTTTATAGAAACTCTCATGAGTATGATGACTTCCAGCAAGCCAGATATTATAGCAATCTAAATCACTACCAAAGTAAACAGTTCCTTCGCCAGCGACAACAGAACCTACACAACTTAATATTATTAAAATTAACACAAACGGAATTTTATAATTCATTTTTAACCTCATTAACAATTATTCCAATGTTTACCTGCTACATTCCATTCTAAATATCTAACACTTTTATCCCAAGTAGAGTGATAGATATTTTTACTACCTTGGTACCAACCTCCCTCAATCCAAAAGATAATTCTATAATGTTTATTACTATAAAAATTTACATATACTGTAATATCATGATTTACATTAGATTTGTAAAATTCTTGAATATTATCAATTATGCCAAGATAATATCTGTTAGGATTTTCCCAACCATATCTTGGTTCAAAACATATTTCAATTAAATTAGGATACTGACTCAAATCTATTGATATTTCATCGTTTTTTTGAACTAAATACTTAGATGAAGAATATCCAAATGATTTAAGAATTATATAACCGTCTCCATCATTATCTTGATTTCTTGCATATACATGTAATGTACCATCAGCTGCACTTACATTATCAGCTAATACAACCACACTAAACATGAACATGGTCATAATAGCTAAACCAAATATTTTATTTAATTTCATTTAAATCAACTCCTATTTAAAAATATACACTTCATCTGCTTCATATTGATTATTAAAACCAGGGTATGTATGAGCTAAAACAGCTATATCTTTTTTTAAATATAACTGTAAATTATTTAATAATGGTTCCTTCTGCCATCCACCAACTGAATCTATTTTAAGAAATAAAGGATAATTTAATTTTAACCATTTAGAATCTTCACCAGGATTATGAATAACTAAATCTATATAGCCCATATTATAGTTACTACTAAAAAATGTATTATTGTCAAATTGAAATCTGTTATTAAAAGTAACTGGTGCTTTTATCTCAAATATTTCAGCAGAAGAAACACCACCTAAGGTATTACTAATAGCTAAAATAGTTATTAAAGCAAATACAAATATTTTATTCAATTTCATTTTAATCATCTCCTTGTTTAATTAAATTTGTTCCAATGATTCCCAGCCACATTCCATTCAAGAGCACGGATAGATGAGCCACTACCCCATGTAGGATGATAGATATTTTTACTTCCTTCATACCAGCCTCCTTCAATCCACATTATATTATCATACATATTTTTATCGTAAAAATTCACATGGACTTCGATAAAGTGATCAACATTGGCTTCCAGGAATTTGTCAACTTTCCAAATAATAGCATCAGCACCATCGTTTCTACCGTCTTCCACTGATTTTGATCTGAATTTTATTCTTATCACATTATTATTTATTCCTAAGGTCAATGTCTCTCCTCTACTGATCTGAATTTTATCTTCAACTATTTTATTGGTTGTTGGATTTATTGAATCAAAAATCACATAACCACTATTATCATTCATCTGTGTTCTTGCTTCAACTTTCAATGTACCAGTAGCAGCACTAATAGTGCCAATACTACTAATAGCTAAAATAGTTATTAAAGCAAATACAAATATTTTATTCAATTTCATTTTAAATCACCTCTAAAAAAAAATCAAAATGGTATAGGGGATTTACCCAAACAATATACCACCATTGACTTCAACACTGAAAAACAATCTGTTCTTATTTTGGTTGAAAAACCCACTATTCCACTCAATACTAACATCTACTGTACCATGGTAATCTGGGTTCACTTTGTAAAAATCTCCATCATAATGAGTAATAGCATGGGCTTTTTCTAAAGAATCAATTACTTTATTTGTAGCATAGTTCTGATAATCACGCCCAGTATTTGAATGACTATTACCAGCATAATCATTTAATCTGAAAAACTTTGATCCATGACTATTTCTAATTAATGATATTTTGTTCGAAAAATACATCAGTCCCAAGTCCTCCATTAGGGATTTTTTCAAGAAAATCACCAGCTGTTAATAATCTATTATCCATAAAATCTTTTGCATTTACACTATCAGTTAAAACAACCATACTAAGCATGAATATGGTCATAATAGCTAAACTAAATATTTTATTTAATTTCATTTTAAAACACCTCTAAATTAATTTTTAAGGTTTATTTTTAGCCTACAGAGCCTTTTTGTAGGAATATGTTATTTGATTTTTATATTAACAATTATTCCAAAATTTATTTAATGACTAAAACAGAAAATTTATAGTCATAGAATTCTTTTGGATCTGATGTTAACTTTAATTGAACTCTTTTATTGTAGTAGAGATTTCATGTAATCTATCTGCTAATCTAATTAATTCAACTCCTAAGATAATGAAGTATATACCTAACCCTATAAGTACTAAAGCACCAACCCCTAATGTAACAGCAATGGCTACACCTATGGGTCCAAGAGTAATTAAACCAACTTTACTTTTAGGAGCTTCTCTTATTACTTGTTGACCAGCCTCTACAGAATAAAGTGGAGGTGATTCAAGCATTTGATACTGAACTCCAAAACAACTTTGAACAGGAACCATTAGACTATCATAAAACAAACCAACAGATTTTTGCACACCCTCAAAATACACTCCATAAGCTATTGTTCCAGCTATTATTCCAGAAACTATCATAGTAACTCCACTCATAATAGTTCTAACACCAGTACCATGAAGTTTACCTCCTATTTCATATATCTCATCACTTAAACCAGTATAATTAGCTTTTTGTAAAAATAGAGTTTCATGATCATCAACTCCTAACTTATAAGCTTGGTCAGCTTGAAGGACATTAGCATTAAAATCATTAATAGTTTCCCGGGTGTCTTTCACATATTTATTTAATGCTTCAATATTAACACAGCTACCTTTATATTCAGAAATATTACTTAAAATCGGTACTGCTCTATTCATTATATAATTAAGTTTAGCATTATCATTAGTACAAGACTCTAAAACTTTTTTAGTATTTTCATCACTGGCTTTTTTAGTTACTAAAAACCAAGCTTTGTCATCTTTACTCATGTGTGAATACTTAACAATAACTTCATCTAAAACAGGTATAGTCTGATTATAATAAGGAACATTTAATAATTCAGACACCCTCATGCCATAATTACTTCCATCTGTTTTAATATATATAGAATCATTATTTTTCTCTACTAATTCACAATAAGCCATATAAAAATTTAAGGCTTCTTTTTCAACCATCTCATCATAAAAATCTAAAATAGCTGTTAATTCAAGATTTGTTAAACTATCATTTGTTCTCATGTCAGTATAATTATAATTTGATAATAATTTGTTTACACTATCTGCTTTATCTGATTTAATTGGAATTCCTTCATTAAATGCAATAGATTTATTTTTATCTTTATCTATCACATCAGGTTTGAACTTATTTCTAAAATCATTCATTGCATCAATTATGTCATCAACTATATTTTTATCTAAATCATGATTATCTTTTTTAGTAATTTTAACAGCATGATTGATTAAACTACTTGAATTTTTACTATTATCAATATCTAAAGGTTTATCATAAATATCATTTACAGTTTCCTTTAGAGCTGAATTAGTATTTTCTTGAGCTATAATAGATGGTAAAATACCAATACTACATATTAAAAATATTAATATTAGTCCAATAATTTTAACATTTCTCATCAAAAACACCCCTTTTTTTTATTTGAATCTAAAGCTAACCAATATATCCACTTGCACCTTCAATAACTCCGCTTTTACCATTATATTCCCAATGAAGGAAAGAGCATTTTCTCCAACCAACATATTTCTCTTCACTAAAAAGAGTAATATCTGATGGCTGATATATATTTATAAGAGCTACTTTATGTTTATTCTTAATGATCCCATCCACATCAACTTTAATAACTATTTGATGCATTTTGAATTCACTAATATCTAATGTTTTCGAATGACTATCACCAGCAGCTACATTACATTTCCAAATTGTATCACCATTAATATGTTCAAACCTAAAATGATGTATAAACTCTGGAGAACCATCAACTTTAAAAGTTCTTTCATTAGGATTTGCAGCATTTACATTATCAGCTAAAACAACCACACTAAACATGAACATGGTCATAATAGCTAATCCAAATATTTTATTTAAATTCATTTTAATCATCTCCTTATTTTTTATCTAAATTTGTTCCAATGACTCATAGCCACATTCCATTCAAGAGCATGGATGGATGAACCAGTACCCCATGTAGGATGATAGATATTTTTACTTCCTTCATACCAACCTCCTTCAATCCACATAGTATTATCATAATAATCTTTATCATAGAAATTCACATGAACAGTAATATCATGATTCACAGAAGCATCCATGAATTTATTGACATGCCAAATATGTGCTCCTTCTCCATGATTTTTTCCATCTTGAACTTTTTTAGATATAAAACGTATTTTACTAATATTATTATATAAAGGTATTATACAATCCGAATTCTTATTTATAAAAATACTTTTTGAATTTGGATGAAAACCTCCTTGATTATCATGTTCATCAAATACTATATAACCATCTCCATCATTATCTTGATTTCTTGCAATAACATGTAAATTACCAGTAGCAGCATTGGCATAACTCATACTACTAATAGCTAAAATAGCTATTAAACCAATTGCTAATAATATTTTACTATAATTCATTTTAAATACACCTCTAAAAAATTAAACTACCATGACATCCACGGTTTATCACATTCAGGTTGCTGTATCATTATTGGATCCATTTTATTCACCCTTTTAAAAAAAAAAATCATATTTATAGGTGATCCAGTTATTGGATTACCTTTATTTGCCGGACATAAAACATCCAACAATTTCAAATTATTTAAAGACTTTTGTGATATTCCAACACAGGTATAATTCTCCACACCTACAGGATAATAATTTCTTCCATTGAAAGCATAAACAGTATCATAATGCTCATACCAAATTTCACGAGTTATATGATTATCATCTTGTACTACTGTGATTTTACCTCCTTCCTGCAAACTCAAACCAATAACCAGGCTTGGTGTCAACAAAAATATTAATATAAAAACTAAAAATTTATTATTCATATTTTCAACTCTTTACGGGCTTCTTGAACCCATTTGAATATATATCCATCGTCAATTACTTTTAGCATTGGATATTCATCCTTATGTATTCGAATCTGCTGATACAATTGTCCTTTTTCAATTACTAACTCATATACATGAGCTTTAGCTATTAAAAAATAATCATCGGATTCTAAACCAGCTTTGTAATCGAAATTAGACATTTGAAATTACATCCTCATTTTAATCTCCTCCTTATTTAAATCAATCCAATCTTTTTATAATATAAAAAAGCCAAAAACACTAACACAAAAAATATTTATTGGTGATTTTATTATCCTATATAAGTAGCTTCAATATTTATAAATGTTTTAATACTATACATTATTAACAATGATAAAAAAAAAACTCCAAGTACAATAATTACAAAATAATCTGTGAAGTATGAACCAACCTGCTATTTATATATAATATATAATAAAGAGCTTCAACTTTTATATAATAAAAAAAAAGGGAGTATTAGTACACACAGAACACTCTTTTCATGTAAAAACTAATTAATGAGGAGAAAAACCACCGATAGCAGAGGCATGCTCATTCACTATCAAATTCACTGTGTTAGTAAAATAAGTAATAATATTTGAACTGTAATCATCCATTTTTGTGTTCAAATCTAATAAGAGAGAGGAGATTAGAGTATTAGGATTAATATGATCGGCATCTAATAATTTTTTGTCTTCAAAATGTGCAGTAGTATGGTGTAAGTACTTAGAATTAAGAGGATCATCAGTAGATAGTTCGATTCCAGGCAAACTTGAACCAAGAATCATTCCAAATATTAAACCTAAAAATGCAAAAATTTTAAACATTCTATAATCACATCCTTTATACACCGAAGGGAGGTTGTAAAATATTTTGTTGGACTTTTTTTTTAATGGTTTCCTTCAATTATAAAAAAAATCTCTATATTTTATAATTTTAGAAAAAAATCTTTGATTTCGAACAAAGTGAGAAATTTAGGACAAATATTCTCCACTATTTTCTTTATAATATAAAACGTGAAAAAACTCCACAATTTTCTTTTTTTTAGAGTCCATTATAATAAATAGTTTTATCTTAATTTTATTAGTATGTTTCACATTATTCACTTACTACTATATAAAGGTAATCAACTATAAAAAAAAATATCATGACATTTATTTAATTTTATAATGTTTATATATTATATTAATTTATTTACTATATGAAACAAAGAAAGCTAATAAAACTTAATGAATGAATTTTGATAAATGAAAAGCAGATGAAAATTATTCAAAAATCAAGTTTAAAAACTATGAACAATTAAATGGTTATGATAAGAGGGTGTAAATTTTGGATGATGACCTTTCAATTCACCGATTATATATGTTATAATAAAAGTTTTATAGCATATTAATATTTATTACATGAATATCAAATTAATAATTATCGTTTTTGATGATTATATATGGGAAAAAGAGAATCCTAAACCTAAATTTTTACACGATGTTACTATTGTCAAGACAAATTGATTCTTTCTATTTAATTTTGGTTTTATGACTGATAATTTTTCATTAAAATCGTATTTGGAGTTATGGAAACTATAACTATGTTCAACAAATTAATAAATTAGTTTATGGGTTTAGAGTCTGGAAGAAAAGTATGAATCATGAATAGAACTTAATTCAAAATTGGAATTAACCACTGTTTCCCACATAATATACAAACATAGGTTTATCCACAGATAAAAACCAGGTTATTTTATTATTATATGGGTTTTATTTATTTAACAATAATATTAAAGATGGATAAAAAGAGTTTGCTATTAAAATATTGATGGATACTAAACTTATAAAATTTAAATAAATTTAATTAAAAAAGAGCTATTTATCAATGAAAATAAATGAATATATGATAATCTAAATTTTAATATAAAAAATAAAATTTTTAATATGAGACCGTAAAAAAAGTGTAGAGTTCTTCATAAAAATTCAGGTTTTATATAAACAAAAATAGTGGAAACTCTGTCCTAAATTTCTCACTTTGTTCTAAATTAAAAATTTTCTAAGTTAAAACAAATTTTAACTAAAGAAAAGCTTCGCTTTTCTAAATTATAAAATCTTTGATTTTATAATTAAAGAAAATCAAAAATTTTCTAAATTACAAAATCAAAGATTTTATAATTAAAGATAATCGAAGATTATCTAAATTCAAAACGAAGAATTAATTCTTCTAAATTGAAAAATAAATTTTCAATAATAAAAAATTTTAAATTAAAGAGACCACTAAAAATTGAAAAAACTCCACAAAAATTTACAGCCTCTAATTTAATATAAAATTTATATGAGAAGCCCATATTAAAAAAAAAATAAATAATTTTTAAATTAAAGTATACTATAATATAATATCTCTATTTAAAAAAATAGCTCAATATAATTAAATTATTTTTAAATTAAATAAATAAAAAATAAAAATAAAAAAAT
>JAISTD010000234.1 GCA_031272765.1 Candidatus Methanovirga australis
ATATAATTAAATTATTTTTAAATTAAATAAATAAAAAATAAAAATAAAAAAATATATTCAAATAATAATGAAATATGATAAGGAGAAGAAAAATGAAACTAAAAAAGAATTTCATCATAACCCCTGTTTCAAAATCTAAAAACAAGGATGAAATAGACGAAAACACTCTGATTACTTAGAATTATTATTTTTTAAGAGTAATATCCAACTCACTATAATTTAAAGATGGGTTATAAGATATAATTAAATTAATAATTGATAAACATAACCATAATGACTTTAAAATTACAAAAATTTTATTTAAAAATAACTAACTTCACAAAACACTATAAAATCCCTATTATTCCATAGTATAAGTCATCTAAGAAAATAATCTTATTTTTTCTTAGTTAAACTTTGAAATAAACTTACATTTGACTTTTTTGTTTGCATAAGCAACACCTAAAAAGTTTATATTATATTTTAGATACTTTTCATAATATTTTTTGCTTTTAATTTGGATTAATGCTTCATCTATTAGGGCATCGATTTTATTTTCGTTTTTGCCAAATTTAATTTCAATTAATATGGCATCATTATCTATTATTAAAACTGCATCCATTCTTCCTTTGTCTGTAGCTATTTCACCATCAATTTCAAAACCTAATAAATTTAACCATAAAAGAAATATTGAGTGATAATATTTTTCCTTATCCAGATGTAAATGGTAAGGAATGTTAGCAATCATCTCACGAAGATTATCATTTAAGTTTTCACTATCTTTATTAAGGAAATTTGTTCTCATCCTGTTTCTTAAACTGTCCACATCATTTAAAGGATAATTCATATAGATATTTAGCAAATATTTGACTAAAGAGCTCTTAACTTCCTTATTCGGAACATTTAAAATGTATTTTGGTTCCAGATCAATGATTTCTTTTTTATTGATTGTTAAATAACCTGACTGGAACATTAATGGGACAATTGGAATGTTTTCAGGGTTGTAACTATCCGATATTTCTGACCCAGCTCTTACTTGGTTGAGTATCCTGTTTAGGTCTGTTTTTGTTTTTAGCAGTTCTAAGAGAAATGTTGGTGTTCCAGTTTTAAACCAATAATTATTAAAAAACATATTACTAAATAAGGATAATATGGATTGAGGATTATAAACAAAGTTCTCACCATCCCAACTATACCCATTGTACCACTCTTTAATACCCATTAAAAGTTCGTTCACACTAAGACTAACTTCTTCAGCAAGAACATCCATATAAAGTTTAAAATAATGTTCTAACTCACTTTGAGTATAACCACAAATAGTTGAAAACTTATTATTCAATGTTAAATCGTCAGGACTGTTCAATCCAGAAAATATTGAGGTTCCAACGAATCTTGAAACCCCTGTTATGAATACAAATCTTAAGTTGTCGTCTTGACTTTTTAGGATTTGGTAAAAGTCGTGTAAAATTTTCTTCATAGATCCCTGAACATCAGGATAAGAAATATTATCAAGAATAGGCTTATCGTACTCATCAATGAGAACAACAACTTTTTTATTGTACTTCTTAAATAAACCTTCAATCAATTCTCCAAACTTATCGGCATAATCTTCATATTCTATTTCTATATTATTTTCTTTAGCTATTTTACTTAAAAATATGTTTAAAGATCTTTTTAGTTCTTCTCCTGTTTCGTGTGATCTTTCGCCTAAATCTATTCTAATAACAGGATAGATTTCTTCCCAGTTCCATTCATCATAGATATATAAGTCTTTAAATAGTTCTTTGTTTCCTAAAAATAGGTTTTCAAGTGTGCTGATTAGTAATGATTTCCCAAATCTTCTTGGACGAGAGAAAAAATATGATTTTTCATTTTTTGCAATGTTGAAAATATCTTTTGTTTTATCCACATAAAGATAATTGTTATTTCTCAGTTTTCTGAAGGATTGAACACTTATTGGCAATTCTTGCAATTCTTTTTCCATTTAAGATCCCTATAGAGTTTCTATTAATCTATTGAAAATAGTAATTTAATAATATTTATAAATTAAAACTCTGTAATAATTAATTATTATAATGGGAGTATATAAATATATCTTTAATCAATTTTTATTTCAAGTGAAACGAGGAATTTTAGAAAAATTTTTTCTGACTGTGCAAAATCTATGATTTTGCAACACACGGAAAATCTTCGATTTTCCTAAGTTTAAAAGCTATTGTTTTTAAAATTTAGAAAAGCTTCGATTTTCTAACTATTGCAAAATCTACGATTTCGCAATAATTTAGGGAAAATTAAAGATTTTTCCTGTTTGTTGTCGAAGATAACTTAGAGAAATCTTTGATTTCTCGTTGTTTTGAACAAAGTGAGGAACTTAGGAACCGAAGGGTCTGTTTTAAAAAATTGAATGCACAGCATTTAATTTAATCTCACTAAGACTCACAAGGAATTTACCTGCTTAGCAATAGTTATGAAAAAATTAGGAAAAATCTCTAAAAACAACAGAAAAGTCAATTTAAATAGGATAATTTAAATATTATTAAATATCTAAACATTATTAATTTAATATAAACTTTGTATGAGAAGTCCATATTAAAAGAAAAATAAATAATTTTTAAATTAAAGTATACTATAATATAATATCTCTATTTAAAAAAATAGCTCAATATAATTAAATTATTTTTAAATTAAATAAATAAAAAATAAAAATAAAAAAAT
>JAISTD010000070.1 GCA_031272765.1 Candidatus Methanovirga australis
ATAGCTTACGGAGCTATTGTTGGCAGTGCAATAGTTAAAATAATAGAAAAAGAAAAAGAAAATGCAGAATCCAAAATAAGAACCTATGTCAAACAAATGAAGGAAGCCACTAATGTTAAGTGAATTTCTTCATTAACTTTATTAATATTAAATCAACACTTATTAAAATCTCTTTATTTTTAATTCATTCGTATGTATAAGAACAAAGTTTTTATACTTGAAAGAACATATATTATAAATGATTGAAAAATCAAATAATATAATTTATTAAATTAAAAAATTACAAAATTAAAATATTATAAAAATATAAAATAATTTTAATTTTCAATACTTAATAATACTTAAATGTATAAATATTTTACAATTATCAATATTAAAATGTAAAAATATTTTACAATTATCAATTTTAATTTATTCACAATTATTAATCTTATTAAGGAAATAAAAGGAGATAAAACCATGATTAAGGAAGAAGAGATTTTTTTAAGTCCAGATGATACTTTAAATTATATAAAAAATCATGTTAAAAAACATGACACACTTGAATTATCATACAACAGAGTTTATGCACCTGGAGAGGTACTTGACATTACCATAGAAGACGATTGGGGAGACGAAGCTTTAATAGTATCTATACATCTAAGTGGAGAGCTTGTAAGTGATGTTGTAAGAGTCAATATGGAAAATATTAAAAATGACCTATTAGAAATAAGACATATAACAGATAAAAAAGATGTAACAGTTGTTGTAGAAGATTAATCATTAGTTTAATGACTTATTTATTCATATGATATTGTACGGGGAATATAACTAATAAAGGCGATAAAATGATAAAAGAATTAAAAATGGACTGTGATTTAGCTATTGATTACATCATCGAGCATGTAAAAGTTTACGATACTTTAGAACTTTCATATAACAGAGTATTTACTCCTGGAGAGGTCTTAAATATAGATACTTCAGAATACAATGGAAAAAAAGGTTGTAAAGTGGTTATTCATGTAAGTGAGGAAACCTTTACCTCAAGTGTTGAAGTGGATCTTGAAGAAATCAAGGATGACTTAATAGAAGTCACACACATTCCTAAAGGCACTGATGAAGAAACAGTAATCTTAATTGACAAATGTGACATGTAAATCTCTAATAAATAATAAATTACAACTCAAATGAGTGGTATTTATCTATAATTTTTACATTAAGTGATTTAAAACTAAGATAAACCTCGTTATTAACTTCCATCTCTAAAACATCAGCTGAATTAGCTGTTAAAAGACCTTGGATAATAACTTTATTAACATCTACTTTTACAAGAATATTTGGACCATTTTTGATTAAATCGATTATTTTCCCTTTTAACTGATTTCTCGCTGATGATTGGAATTTTTCCTTTGAAAATATAATATTTTCTGGTCTAATAGCTATTAAAACTTTGTTATCATCATTTATTTCATCTTTTCTATCATTTTCCCCACCTTTATCTTTATAAACATTGTTTTTAGTATTTTGACCATATAATTTAGACATACATTCTGTATCTGAACTACTTATTATTGTACCATTTTCTAATTCTATTTTTGCAACATCTGGAGCTATTTCTACAATTTTTCCCTTTAAAATATTTGAAACTCCTACAAAATCTGCTACAAAATTGTTTTCTGGTTTTGAAAATACCTCTGAAACGGTCCCTAATTGGTGGATTTTCCCATCCTTCATTACTCCTACCGTATCTGCTAAATTCCAAACATCGTTGAAGTTATGGGATACATGAATAAATGAAGTTTTGTGATGAATGGAAATATCTTTAATAATGGCTCTTAGTTTTGTTCTTGTTGTAATATCAAGGGCAGAAAAAGGTTCATCCATTAAAATTATTTTTGGATTTGCAATTAAAGCTCTTGCCAATGAGGTTCTTTGTGCTTCTCCTCCACTGAGTGTTGTAACATCTCGTGAAAGTAATTTATCTATTTTAAGTTGTTTAGCTAAGTCCTTTACCTTTTTTTCAAGCTCTTCCTCAGGAATCTTATTTCTTCCTCCATAAGCAATATTTTCATAAACATTCATATGAGGAAAGAGCATATTGTCTTGGTATACAATGCCAATTCCTCGATTTTCTGGAGGAATATTTGTAATTTCCTCTCCATTAAGATATATTTCCCCATTATCAGGACTGTAAAAACCAATAATTGTTTCTAAAAGAACAGACTTTCCAGAACCAGTTGGTCCAATTAAAACTAAGTATTCTCCTTTTTCAACACTTAAATTAATATCTTTAAGTTTAAATTCCCTTAAATCAACTGATAAATCCTTAACTTCTAAAAACATATTTTCCCAACAGTTTTTATAATTTTTACAATTTATATTATCTATAATTTTTATTTCTACAATTTTTATTTCTATAATTTTTATTATCCACGATTTTTATTATCTTAATATGAATTATCTATGTACTTTTCCATAACAGCTATTGTAATCAAGGATATAATCACTAAAAGTATTCCAGAGGTAATTGCAAGGTCTATATCCCCAGTAGATAAATTAAGATACATTGAAACAGCTAAAGTCTCTGTTTTCATTAATATTCCTCCACCTACAAACAGAACTGATGCAAATGTCCCTATACATCTTGCTAAAGTGATTATGGCCCCTGCAAACAAGCCATTTTTTGCCATTGGTAAAGTTACATTAATAAAAGTTTTAAGCTGAGAGTAACCTAAACTTCTTGAAACAAACTCATATCTTGAATCAATACCTTCAAATGCAGAATACATTATTTTAACTGCATAAGGAAAAGCTACAAAGAATTGGGCTATTATTATCCCAGTTTCATTAAAAACAAAAGTTATTCCAATGGATTCTAAAAAACTACCAATTCCATTAGCCCCAAGAAACATTAAAAGAGCTATTCCAACTACAATCTCTGGAAAAGCCATAGGTAAATCAAGGATAACTTTAAAAATACTTTTTAAAGGAAAGTCATACCTACTTAAAGTGTAAGCAGTAGGAATCGAGAAAATCATAACAATAAAAGCAGATATTACTGAGGTATACAATGTTAAACTTATTGCAAATCCCATTTCTTCAGAAAAAAGAGCATTCAAAAACCCATCAAAAGAAGGAATCAAGAACATGCTCCCAATAACAAGGAAGAACAATAGTGTAATGAATACAGTTATTCCAATAAACCCTATTTCAAACTTCGAACGCATAATATCTACTTATATTTTTTTAAATAAAAATAAATTAAATTAAAGCCATTTATATTAAAATTAAATTATTAAAATTAATTATATTATAAATAAAATTATTAAAATTATTTAATTAAAAATTAAAGAGATGAAGTATTATTTTACTTCAAATCCCCATTGTTCCCAGACTTTTTTGCCTTCAGCGGAGTGTAGGAAGTTTGCAAATTTGTCTGAGGCATCTTTATTTTTTGCGAACTTTGTTACTGCTACAGGAATGTCACTGAAGATATTTTGATCATCTGGGATTTTAATTACCTGTATTTTGTCTTTATTTTCTTTCCAAGAGGTCATATCCTCCCAAATTATTACTGCATCTACTTGGCCTGTAACAATGTAAGTTAAGAGCTGATTAACAGTTGAAGTGTAAACTTCTACATTTTTACTAACATTGGCTGTTAAATTGTTCTTATCTAAGACTTGTTTAGAAGCTTTTCCAATTGCTGGGACTTCTGGATCACCTAATCCAACCTTTACTCCAGGTTTTGCTAAATCTTT
Source organism: Candidatus Methanovirga australis (assembly GCA_031272765.1). Taxonomy (GTDB): domain Archaea; phylum Methanobacteriota; class Methanobacteria; order Methanobacteriales; family Methanobacteriaceae; genus Methanovirga; species Methanovirga australis. The sequence goes on from JAISTD010000070.1 coordinate 3,741, forward strand.
AAGGGAAGTTATATTTTTAGGATTTCCTGCTTTAACTACAATAATTGGGATATTTTTTGTAATATTCACCACTGTATTGGTTTCAATGTAGTCATTTTTAATAGCATCTCCCATATATTTGTAATCTGCAGGTAAAAAGACATCTCCTTCTTTCTGTGTCTCTAATATACTGAATAACTCTCCACTTCCACCATATTTAACATTTACTTTAATATTAGGATACTTTTTATTGAATTCTTTTATTAACTCTGGAGCGACTTTACTAAAGCCAGCACCAGCTAAAAGATAAACTTCTCCTTTCTCATTTGAACCACCACTGCTTAAAATACCGCTGAAATACAATCCAGCAAGTATTAAAACAACAACAATAACTATTCCAATAATACCTATCTTTTTATTCATAATCACATCTCTAAATTTTTAAATTCTCTAAATTTTTAATATTAAGCACTAATTTTACAATATCTATTAATTTAATAAACAACTAAATCTATTTTATTTAATAAACTAACAACTATATTAATTTAATAAACAACTGAATCTATTTTATTTAATAAATTAACAAATCTATTTAATTTAATAAAACTATTATTATAATTAGTTGAAAATAACTTTATTTATTATAATATAAGTTGAAAATAATTTAATAGTATTTGAAAATAAGTTAAAATCAATGAAACTATTTTCATTTAATATATTGTTGATATGATATTTAAATATATTCGTTAAATAAAAAAATTGTTTGAAATTTATCCATAATATCTTTTTAGCCATTTGTCACGGAAATTGTGGAAATTATTTTCTATGATTGATTGACGGATTTCTTTTGTAAGATTAACAATGAAATAGACATTGTGTACTGTCATAAGTTCTATAGCTATTTTTTTATCATTTAGGGCTTGTTTTTCTGTTTTTGTTCCATTTGTATCTCGTAGTAGCTTACGGATTTCTTCTCTTGTGTAATTTGATTTACATGTTGGACATTGACAGCCTTCTGATAAGGGATTAGGGTCATTTTTGAACTTTGCATTTCTAATGTTAATATCTCCATCTACGGTGTAGATTTTTCCATGTCTTGCTTCTCTGGTTGGTGCTACACAATCAAAGGTATCACAGCCATTTTCTACTCCTACAAAAATATCATCTGGTTTTGAAAGACCTAAAAGGTGTCTTGGTTTATTTTCTGGTAAAATTCTGTTACACCAAAGTAAAATATCTGGGAGCTGTTCTTTTTCAAAGGCACCACCTAAACCATATCCATCAAAATCCATTGCTCCTAAATCCTTGGCTGCCTTTTCTCTTAGGTCTTGATAGTGAGCACCTTGTAATACTCCATATAGAGCCTGATAATTTTTACCAACTCTTTCTTCTGTCAGTTTTTTATGATGATTTAGGCACCTTATTCCCCATCTATAGGTTCTATCAAGTGCCTGTTCGTTATATTGTCTATTATCACCTATACTGGTTAACTCATCAAAAGCCATGATAATATCTGCACCAATTTTATGTTGAAACTCCATTGAGTACTCTGGAGTGAAAAGTTGTTCTTCTGAGTCTTCATTTTTTTTAAAATAAACTCCATCTTCACTTACACGAGCTAAACGATTTTTACTTTTTGTTTTATGTTGTTCTCTGGCAATGTCTCGTTTATCCATTGAAACAACCTTTCCAAGACCACTGCCCAGTGACATAACTTGAAATCCTCCACTATCGGTTATTGTAGGACAGTTGTAAGCTGAATACTTTGCTAAACCTCCTGATTGCTCTATTTCATCTGCAATTTTTGACAGGTGAAATCCATTGCTAATCATTCCCTCAGCACCAATTTCATGAAACTGTTTACTGGATAAAAACTTCACTTCACCATAGGTTCCTACTACCATAAAAGCAGGAGTGGAAATGGTTCCGTTAGGTGTGTGTATGGTTCCAGCTCGACCTAAGGCATCTGGAATTCTTTCTTGGATTTGGAAACTAAAGTCATTATCCTCCATTCTCACCACTTATCTGTTTTTTATCATTTTCAACAATTTTTTTACAGATATTGACCATAGCATATGTTACAGGAAGTAATACTGTTTCCCCAATTATTTTTGTTATGTAAGCTATTAAAAGAAGTCCTATAAACTGATCATTAGTGATTGTACCTATAAATGCTATTGTAGTGAAAATCACAGTATCAATTAGGTCACCAACTAAACTTGAGCCTAATACTCGCTCCCAAAGTCGTTTTCCTTTTGTTATTTCTTTAATTTTTACAAAAACATAAGCATTTAGAATTTGACCACTAACAAAAGCTATTAGACTTCCAACAACGATTCTTGGCATGAATCCTATTATTGTTTCATAGGCAAGTTGATTTTCCCATCCTGGACCAGGTGGTAATAATTGAACAATGAACAATGCAGTAACGGCTACTATATTCATTGCAAATGCTGTCCAAATAACTTTTTTTGCCTTTTTAAAACCAAAGATCTCTGTAATAACATCTCCTAAAATATAAGAAACTGGGAAAAGAATGGCTCCCCCATCCCAAACAAGACCTGTACCAAAGAAATCGAACATCTTCGTACTTGCAAGGTTACTGACTATTAAAACGGTTGCTGTTAGAGCTGTTAAAATTGCAAATAGCTCTCCTTCTGAAATTTTTATTTTATTTATTAGACTCAAGATTTTTACTTCCTTAAAATAATAATTCAATACTTATTTGATTATAAATAGTACTTTTAAGATTTAAACATTATTAAAATATCATAAAACTATTTATAAACTCTCCATTTCTGATAGTTCGCCTAAACTTTCAACGGCTTTCACTTTAACATCTATTCCACTTTCTTTAATAGCTGCAATTGGATTTAATCCACTTCCACTTACAATGGCAAAGTTGTAGCTGTCTATTTTTGTGTTGTAGACTATTTCTCTTGGTTTGCCTATTTTGTATATTGGAACACCAACATCTTCTATTTTAGAAAGTAACTCTTTTGTATCTTCCCTTGCAACAACAGGGATTTCTTTTACTGAGGATAGATATATTTTATAGCCATTTTCGTTTTTACTAACTGAGGTCATGTTTTTAAAGATATAAATCTCGTGAGGGTCAAGAGAAGAGCCACTGTAGGCTATAAGCTCTATAAATTTAGGATTCTTTGTCATCTCCAGTAATCCACCGTATTTTGGACTTGACATTATTCCATTTTTAATTAATATTCCATCAAGGGAAAGACTACAGATTGTAGCTATTCCAACCTCATCATCTCCTCCAACATCTTCAATAATCTTGTAATAAGGACTTATATGACTTGTAGATGATTGATAGACTTTAGACATTATTTCTAATCCTTCATCAAGGTCTGATTTTTTAATAAATGAGATATTTGTAATTAAATTTCCTTTATGAGTTTCTATATCAAAATCTACACTTTGGAAAAGGTTCCAGGTCTTTGAAAGTAAAAATTGAACCTTTCTATCACTTCTTCCTTTTTCCTTTTTAAGAATTGTTTTTGCCTTTGTTACTGGCTTTAAATCTGTATACTTAGCTATTCCTTCACCTAATTTTATATCTACATCATATCCAGATTCTTGAGCAGCACAAAGTGGAGCAACTCCTCCAACTACAGCTATTCCTAACATTCCTTCATCGATTGGAATTCCTAAAACCTCTTCACTTTCTTTTCCTATTTTAATAACTCCTCCAATTCCAGCTGATTTAAGTTTGTCGAGAATATTCAATGCTTTCTCTTTAGCATTTGCAGGAATAACTCTGAAGTTAGCAGGGATGGTTCCTGTTCCAGTTTCAACTAAATCTAAAACAGAAGTCATTTTATCTGAAATAAAGGCTTCAAGTGGAGTTATTGATGTTTTCTTATAGGATATTAACTGACTAAATTGTTTTGGCATATAATCTTCTACTTCTAAAAGACCTCCATAGAGAGGAAGACTTGGTATTCCATTGTTTAAAAGCATTCCATCAATGGTTGTTCCACAAATGGTCTTCATTTTAACTACTTCTCCTTCATCGGTGTTTTCTGTTTTAGAAGTAATGTAAGGACTTACAACAAGACCAGCACTTGTTACCTTTTTTATAATATCCATAACCCCTTCTTCTAACTTAAAACTTGAAGTGTTTACTATAACATTTCCATCTTTCTTTTTAAAGTCAAAATTGGTTTCATATATCATTTCCTCGAATTTTGAGAATATAAAGTCTACTTGATCGTAAACCAATCCTTTGTCTAATTCAGCTCTTCCTAAGCTTGTAATTTTCCTTCCTGAGTATCCAACACGTTCTGTAAACCCTTTTTCATCTAAGATTTTCATATGGTATCTAACTGCTCTTTCTCCAAGGTCAAAACCTCGGTTTTGCATTTCATCAGCTATTTTTTTAGAACCAATAATTTTTTCACTATCGTTAAGAATTCTAAGGATTTCAATCATCTTATGCTCTGATTCTGACATATTATACCTGTAAAATTTAGATTATCAATATTTGAATTAGTTATTTTAAGATTTAAGCACAAATTCAAATATTTTAAACTATTTTAAAAACAATTTTTTTTTTAAAACGAATTTTTTATTCATTTTTATGTATATTTTTTATTATTTTTAAATGTTTTTGAGAAATACTTAACCACAATTTTTTACGGTACCGTAATTTTTTACGGTTGTTGATTTACCACAATTTTTTACGGTACCGTAATTTTTTACGGTTGTTGATTTACCACAATTTTTTGCGATTCATTAAAATATGTAAAATTAAAAATAATGGTAAAAGGAAAAAAAATAGAAACAAGTGTTTAATAAAATAATGTTAATAATATTTTTAGAGGGAATAGATAAATCAAACTATTTTTATCTAAAATCTTCCTCTAAATCTTGGGAATGGGTGGTGGAATGGATTAAATCCTTCTGGGGGGTTGTGGTGAGGGAAATTTCCTCTTGGATCATCATTTCCGTATTTTTCATGAAGGTCTTGGAATTTTTCCCTTCTTTTTTCCCAAATATCATAGTTTTCATTTTTAATGATTTCTTCTGAGTTTTTAACCATTTTTTTGATTGCTTCTTCTACTTTTTCAACTTCTTCTTTACTTAAGTCTTTGTATATTTCATTTTGCCATTTTTCATCGATTTTTTCTATTTTAGTGGCTAATTCTTTTCCTTTTTCACTTAAAACCACATCATTTTTTCTTCTATTTTCTTGATTTACTTCTCTTTCTATTATTCCTTCATCTTCAAGTTTTCTAAGTATTTTTGCTACTGTACCTTTACTTAAGAACAGGAAATCAGCTACTTCGTCTTGTGATGCCTTTTCATTTTCATTTAAGTACTGAATTAAAGGTATTTGATGAGGATTAATACTTATTTGAGAGAGTTCTCCCATTAAATAGAAATGGTAGTTTATGTGAATTGAAGAGATTAAATCAGCTGTTGTATTACGTCCATTTCCAAATCTATTAAAAAAATTATTTCTATCCATATTATCTACTCCTTAAATATTTTTATTTAATTTTTTAACTTCATTTAACTTTTTAATTTTATTTTTAATTTTAATTTTATTTTTAATTTTAATTCTAATTTTAATTCTAATTTTAATTCTAATTTTAATTCTAATTTTAATTTTAATTCTTAATTTAAAATTCTTTAATGTATTTTATGTCATTTGATTCTTATATATGTTGCCTTGATTAACTGTTGACTTGTGAAACTGTATCTTTATAAAATAAATCCTTTTCTTCTTTTAATTTACTTAAATAGATTCTGTAACATATGTAATTAACTATTGAACCTACAATGAATCCTATTGCTATACCAAAGTATATTCCTATTGTTCCTAATCCTAAAATAAATCCTAATATATAAGCACTGATTAAAACAAAGAAAATATCTCTTGTAAAGTTTAACATAAAAGATGTGACTCCTTTTCCTGCTCCTTGAAAGATTGCAGTAGATACCATTCCAAATGGAACAGCTATTGTAACAACAGCAAGTATTCTAATTAATTCAACTACACCATTTACCAAAGCTGGATCACTAAAAGAATATGAAAACAAATAAGCCAACTGTGGAGCAAATACAAAGCTTAAAACAGCTAAGATGCCTCCTAATACAACACCTATTTTAATTCCATAGTTTGAACTGATCTCTAAGTTTTTAAAGTTTTTAGCTCCAATTGCAACTCCTGCAACTGTTAAAACAGCAGACTCTATACTCATTGCTGGTAAAAGACTTAAACTAAATATTTTCCAAGTTGCAGTGTAAACAGCTACTGCCATAGAACCACCAGCAATAACCAACATTGTATTCATTAGCAATGTAGAAAAAGAAAGCATCATTTCCTCTAAACTAATTGGTAAAGAGACATTTAGTATTTCTTTGATGATACTTAGATTAAATTTAAAATCTTTTATATTAAATGAAATATAACTGTTCTTTTTAACTAAAATCCAGTATAACATGTAACAATTTGCAGCTACAGAACCAAGGACAGTAACAACTGCAGCACCAGCTATTCCAATATTAAAACTGTAAATAAATACAGGGTCTAAAACTATATTGATTACTGCAACAGCAATCATAGCATAAGTAGGGTTTTTAGCATCTCCTTCTGCTCTTAAAATACTTGAAAGTAATAGATTTATGATAAAAGGAAATGTCCCTATAAATATTACTAATCCATATTCCATTGCAGGAGTCAACACAGATTTTGCACCAATAAGAATAAGAATATCCTTTAAAAACACTACAAACACTATGGTTAAAGCTATTGAGATAATTGTAGATATTAGTATACTGTGTAGTGCTACATTATTTGCTTTTGACCGATTTTCTTCCCCTATCGACCTTGATATCAAGGAAATAGCCCCCGTTCCCAGTCCCATTCCCACTCCTATCATAATCATGTAAATAGGACTAACAAAGCCAGAGGCAGCAATTGCATCGTAACCAAGTCCAGCTATCCAAATTGTATCGATGAGCATATATCCCATCATCAAAACCATAAACAACATCATAGTTGGAAACAATTTCAAAATAGCTTTCTTAGGATCAGTTTTAATCAAGTCCACACGACTTTCACAACTTTCACAACTTTCATTTTTAGTCTCCATTTTTCACTCTCCTTATTATACAAACTTAATTTTATTATTCATTTATTTTATTCGTTTTATTCTATGCTATATCATTATTAACATAGATTTTTACAATTTAGATGATTGATAGAGATTGACTTAAATAATATTTTTCGTCATGAATCTTCAATTTACAATCAACATTTATTGTATTGTACTCCATAGTATATAAATGTTTCTATATGAAACAGTTGAATAGAGAAAAAGTTTTACAATGAAATAATATCGAAAATTGTAAAATGAAAAACTCTAAAAATGTAAAGTGAAATACTCGAAAAGTGTAAAATAAAAAACTATAAATATGTAAAGTGAAATACTATAAATATGTAAAGTGAAATACTCAAAAAGTGTAAAGTGAAAAATAAGATTTGATTAATATGAAATACTTTAAACGAATATCTGATATAGAACTTAAACGAAAGCTTAAAGCCTCTGGAGCATTGTTAATCAGGGGACCTAAAGGTTGTGGAAAAACAGAATCTGCCAAACAATTTGCAAAAAGTGTTATAAATTTTGATACTGATGAAGAAGCTGAACTACTAATGAAAACTGCACCTCAACTAGTTTTGGTTGGTGAAACTCCAAGATTAATTGACGAATGGCAAGAACACCCTAAAATCTGGAACTATGTAAGGCATGAAGTAGATAATCGAAGAAAAGAAGGTCAATTCATACTTGCAGGATCTGCAAATCCTGAAGAAAGAATAAAAATGCATTCAGGAGCTGGACGATTCACCACTTTGAACATGAAGACCATGTCTTGGAATGAATTAGGTTTTTCAACAGGAAAAGTAAGTATGAAAGATTTATTTAAAGATTCTAATGAAAATATCGATGTATTAGATGAAGGAATTAGCTTAGAATTTATCATTGAAAAAATAGTAATAGGAGGATTTCCAGGACTTATTGGTAAAAATCTATCAAGTGCAGTAGACCTAAATCAATCATATCTTGATATGATTTGTGAAATAGATATGAGTAGGGTGTCTAACATAAAACGTGACCCTATAAAAGTAGAAAAATTAATCCGTTCTCTTGCTCGAAACACTGCAACATTAACCAATATTAAAACTTTAATGTTAGATATTGGAAAAAATGAAAAAACAGAAATAAGTCGCCCTACAATTTACCAGTATCTTGATGCATTAAAACGATTGATGATAGTTGAAGAGCAACCAGCATGGAATACACATATACGTTCATCTGCATCACTAAGAAAAACACCAAAACGACATTTTTGTGATGTTTCCCTATCAGTTGCGGCTCTTGATGGAGATGAAGATACTTTACTTAATGATATTAAATTCACTGGTTTTTTATTCGAATCTCTTGTAATACATGACCTCAATGTTTATGCCCAAGCAAATAATGCTAAAGTTTATTATTATCAGGATTCATCAGGTTTAGAAGTAGATGCAATTGTAGAAAAACGAAATGGAGACTGGATAGCATTTGAAATAAAATTAGGTATAGGGCAAATCGAGGAAGCTGCTAAAAACTTAAATAAATTTGCTTCAAAAATTGATAAAACAAAAGTTAAACCACCTAAATCACTAAACATTATAACAGGAACTGGAATGAGCTACACAAGAAATGATGGAATAAATGTTATTTCTATTGGTTCAATTGGACCTTAAATCTTAATTTTTCTTCAATTGTGTTTATATCAAACAGAAAAATTCATGAAAAAAGTTTTCCCTATACTGCAAACTTTTTCAAAATTCAAGAAAGTTTTCCCTATACTGCAAACTTTTTTTAAATTCAAGAAAGTTTTCCCTATACTGCTAACTTTTTCAATAATCCCAAATGTTTTCCCTATAAGAAAAACTTTTTCAAAAAAAGCTTATTAATTTTTTCATTATTGATTTTTGTTAAAAAAAATAACTTGATTTCACCCAATTTCAACACCATCTTTAATCACATTAGAAATAAATGAGTGCTTCTTATGCTTTTGGAAATAAGAATTTGTTTTAAAAATTAAAGAGATGTATTCTCCATCCTTAAGAAGAACTTCCCATGCCTTATTTGACACTTCTTCTTTAATAAATTCATCATTTGAACCATCAGTCACTATTAACAAATCAATATCAGAGTTTTCATTATCCTCTTCCCTTGCAACTGATCCATACAAAATAATTTTTTCTATTCCAGAATAATTTATAGACTTTGCAAAGTTAATAGCCAGTTGTTTTTTCTTCATTTTATCACTTTATTTTACTTTGTAATCGGTCAAGTCCAAGAATTAATAGGTCAACGAACCATTCTCTTCATATGGTTTAAATGTTTTTAAGTATTCTTTGAACATTTTGTCTCTTAGTTTGTATTTTCCTCTGCTTTCTTTAATAAGTAAATTCTTATTTACCATACTTTTTAAGAATATTGAAGGTTCTGAATTGGTGTTGTATTTAATCTTTATTTCATTGTAGCTTAAAACCTCTGTATTACTTTGTGATATTATTGCAAGAATCTTCTTCTCTTCATTTGATGCATGTTCATACATTGTCTTGAATTCTCTTTGAGCTAAAAAACTTAAAATACTTGGAAAGCTTTTTTCAAATGTATGGACAGTTACTTTATTATTATCTGCTTCATTAAAACAGTTGTGAGCTATAACTTGAAGATAATAAGGATTTCCTTCAGATACATTGTATATTCTTTTAATAACTTCATCATCAAAAACCACACCTTCTTTTTTTGAAGGAATGTTTATTGCTTTTTTAGTATCTTCAAAGGACAATGGTCCTAATTCATAAGGGTCAAAAATCCTAACAGCAGAATCTGTATATTCTACGATTTTTGAGAAAATATCATAAGAACCTGTAGCAACAAACATTATCTTTTTCTTAGCAATATTAAGCTCAACTAAGGCATTCTGCATAATACTTAATATTTTTTGAGTATCTTCATTTACTAAGATTCTTTGTAAATCATCAAATAAAAGAATTAATACTGGGTCTTTTCCTTTAAGTTTTTCAAATATTAGTTTTAAAATCTTTTCCAAGGCTACCGTAGGTGAAGTTATTGGAATATCTCTTGATAAGGTAAATCCACCAATAATAGGCACATTAACACCTATTTCTTTAATAGAATTCCAAATACTTGTAACTTTTATATTTAAAAAATCAGCTGTTTTGTCCACTATGAGGTTATAGATATCGTTGAAATCTCCTTCAACCAATGGAACTCTTATAATATATACATCATCTAAGTTTTCAAATTCCTCTTGAAATTTTAAGAGCAAGGTAGTTTTTCCAATACCTTTAGACCCATAAAAAATTATATTCCCTGAATCTCCATTTTTTGTACTATCCAATATCCTTTTCAATTCTTTAAGTTCCTTTTCCCTACCAGTAAAGTATGATGGAACCACACCAGTTCTTCTTTTAAATGGATTCATAATATCACCAAATTATATAACAAGTTATTTATAAATTAAATTAGTTTCTAAAAAAACATAAGAAACATAACTAACATAATTTTTTTTTATGTTTTTTATGTTTTATAAATATTTCTAAAAAAGTCAAGAAATGAAGAAGTAAATAAGAAACATAAGAAACATAACTAACATAAATTTTTTTTATGATTGCTATGTTTTATTAATATTATTAAAAAAATTCATAACAATAGATATTTAAAATTCCTCATATAACTTCCTTGTGATTTAATTTTTTATACTCTCTCATTTTAAATTTGTTCCAAAATGGAACAAGTTAGATTTTCAACAAAATAATACTTAGAAACCTTATAATTACAAGTTTTAATTTTTTGAACTATTTCCATTTTAGAAATAGTTGGAATTTTTCTATTTGAACTTTTGGGAAATTCTGAATAGTTGATTTTTCATTTAACCTTCAGTTTCATATTATCTCTACTATACAATGAACCTTTATCTAAAGAGCATTCCAAAACTAATATTTAGATAAATAAATATTCTTAATTGTTCTTTACCTTTATTTTGAACTTTTTCCATTTTGGAAATAGTTGAACTTTATCTTAATTTCATTCAAGAATATTGTCACTTCTAAAAGCATCTAATAAGAGTTCTTCTTTTTTCCCTATGGAAATTTTATTATTTTTATATGCTTCTTCTGTTAAACGTATGTAGTTACCA
>JAISTD010000086.1 GCA_031272765.1 Candidatus Methanovirga australis
GTAAAACGACTTTTTAATTACACTTAAAAAAGACATCAGGGGCGGATGTCAAATGCACTTGTTAAGTCAATCTTTGACTTATTACTTGCCCATCAAGACATATCAATAACATCAACAGATAACACTTATGATGCTTTTGTTGAAGGATGTATAAAGTATGTTGATGAAAGACCATTTGAAAAGAATATTCAAGCAATGTTATGGATCCAGAAAAATGATAATGTTAAACAATTTTATCCAATTGAAGATATTAAAAATTATGGGATCAATGTTGTTATTCAAAGAGCTTATAATCTCATTAGTGGGAATGGTAGTGATGAACCGGATAATTTTGAAGTTAATCATAGAAATGAAATACAAACACCAAGACCAAAAGCTATTGGAGTTCATTTTTTTATGAAATTTGTTAAAATGAATAAACGAGAATATAATTTCAAAACAGGGGCTTTCTTTCCTATGATCAATACAAGTGATTTAAATTTAGATTGTTGGCAAATTCATAATGAACTTAAACCAAAAGATGAATTTTGTTTTATATGGTCTTTAATGATGTCAAAATTATTTACAGATGGTCAAATAGATACTATTAAAAGATTAATAGAAACAAGATCCTTTCCAAAAAGAAAGATTACTGATATATGTAATAAATTTAATGTTGAAATAGTAATTATTGATGGTATGATCCAACAAAAAGTTAATCAATGGAAAAATAAGAAAAATGATGGTAATGGATGTGGTAAAGTTGTTATGTATTTAATTTTAAATCATTATTTCTTATATCGTTCTTATGATCATACTGGAAAGATATTAATTGATTTAAGTCCAAAGATTATTAAAAATGGGGTGCATTATTATTTTGATCCTTTGAAATTTCTTCGGTTATTAATTAGAAAGAATTATTTAAAACAATTAGAACCTACTGATCTTGGTTTTTTACAAAGTGTAGAGAATTCAAAGAAATTACCAGATTATGATGGTTTAGAATATGATGAAGAAAATTGTTTAAAGAAATGTAAATTTGAAAAGAGTTGCGTTGAATATGAACATGTAATATGTAGTGATTTTGAAACAGATACTCATGGTGAAAAACATGTCCCTTTTATTGTATGTAGTGCTTGGATGACGAACGGTCGTATAAATTATATCACTCATTATGGTGAAGATTGTGCTAAACAATTTTTAGATTGGTTACCAAATAATAGTTTGATCTGGTTTCATAATTTGAAATATGATAGTAGTTTCTTTTTAAATTGCGGTATGAAATTAAAGAATGTTAAATTCATTCAACGTGGATCAACGATTTTACAAATCAATTTAACTTATAAAGGTAAAAGTAAAGAAAAAAGTAAGAATTTATGTTTCAAAGATAGTTATTCAATTATACCTCATCCATTAAGATCATTTAGAGATATATTTGGATTAGAAGTTGCAAAGGATTGTTGTCCTTACAATTGCTTGACAAAAGAATACAGACAAATGAAATGGATCCCATTGCAAGCATGTTTAAATGATTTACAAACGAATGATCATAAATTATTTGTAAGCAATTGCATTCAAATTAAATGCATAACAAACAAAGGTAAATACAATGCAAATGATGAATGCTATGCAAACAAAGGTAAATGCACGATGAATGCTATACAAACACCATGCAAACAATCGATGAATGCTATACAAACAAATAGCAAACATATAGCAAACGATGAATGCTATACAAACATGAATGAATGCATGACAAACGATGAATGTTTTACAATTAAACAACAAATACAATCACAATCACAAACAATTGATCATGTATTTGCAAATGTAAATGCATATGTAATTAATATCATTGATTATGTTCAATATTATTGTTTGCGTGATGTTGAAGTGTTATTGAAAGGATTAATTAAATTTGATAGTGATCTTAAAATTATATTTGATACTAACAATGTAAATTTTGAAGGGATCAATCAATATGTTAGTATATCTGCAATTGGATATGCATTAGCTGAAAAATATGGTTGCTTTGAAGATTGTTATGAATTAGCTGGGAAACCACAAGATTTTATTATGAGATGTGTTAGTGGTGGTAGATGTATGTTATGTAATAATCAAAAGAATATTATTACTGGTAAGATCCAAGATTTTGATGCTGTTTCATTATATCCATCAGCTATGGCAGTTATGGAAGGTGTTCCAAAAGGGATACCTAAGATAATTACCGAATTTAATCCAATGAAGTATTCAAATTATTTTATTGAAATCAAGATCCAAAATATAGATGATATATATGGTTTTCCATTAGTATTTAAGAAATTGAAAAATAAGAAAGTATTTATTAATGAAACTACTGATCATTTCTATGTTGATAAAAGAAGTTTATTAGATTTAATTGAATTTTACCCAAATTTTAAATATGAATTCATTAGAGGGTATTATTTTAATGATGGTTTTAATACTTCTATCAATAGTTTTATTCGTGAATTATTTGAATTACGTAAAACATATAAACAACAAAAGAACCCATTAGAAAGCACTATTAAATTATTACTTAATAGTATATATGGTAAAAGTATTTTAAAACCTATTCCAACAAAAATAATTTCTAAACCTAAAAAGGAATTAGATCATTATATAATATTACATCAAAATGAAATCGTTGAAATTAATACTAATGATAAATTAAAAATGGCTTATATTAAATTAAAAGAAAGTATTAATGATCATTATAATTTACCTCAATTTGGTGTATGTGTTTTAAGTCAATCTAAACATTTAATGAATAGAGTAATGTGTTTAGCAGAAAATAATAAGATCCCGATATTTTATCAAGATACTGATAGTATGCATATTCTGGATCAAGATATACCAAGGTTAAGTGAATTATTCAAAGATAAATATAAATTTGATTTAATAGGTAATAATTTATGTCAATATCATAGTGATTTTAGCCCAGTTAATGGTAAAGGATCTTGGAGTAAAAAATTTATAGGTTTAGGTAAAAAAGCTTATTTAGATGTATTGACGAATGAAGATGATGATATAGATTATCATATTAGATTAAAAGGGATCCCAAATCAAGTTATATGGAATTATTGTAAAAATAATGAAGTTGGAATAGAAGAATTATATATGAAGTTATATAACGGTGAGACGATTATATTTGATTTAACTGATGGATCACAAGCATTTAAAAAAGGGAAGACATATGAATATAATACTTTATCTACATTTAATCGTAAAGTTAAATTTTAATAGCGACTTGAAACTAAAAAATTTAATTTATTATAAATATGACTATACCTACTTTTCATCCAGCAGATCATCCTGCTGTTTATCAACCTGATCTAAGTGTATTTATAAATAGACATTATAATTGGAATATATTAGATGGATATGATACTAAATTAACATGGTTCAATCAACAAGGTCATATGGAACAACTACCAATTGTTCAAACACCTACACCAGTTAATGATGGAAGATTAATTGATAGACAATTAGAAGCACCTCTTCTTTATCCACCTAGTGTTGAGCCTCATAATACACTTATGTTTCCTGATGGATGGGTTGTTCATACTTATTAGCGAGGGAACCGAGCCCGAGCGTCAGCGAGTAAGAATATTGTTTTAGGTCGCTATTCGCTCCGCTCACTTCGTTCGTCGAAATGAGTTTAACTATAATTATCCATAGGATTATTCCCTTTATAAGATATTTCAACATTTCTAACACATATACATCTATATAAACAATATATAATAGCTCCTATAAAAACAATTCCTATGATCACTATAATAGCTACAACCATAGCAAAGATTAGAGAGATGTTGCCCCAAGTTTCTAAGTCAGCAAAGATGGACATATTACCATCTACCATAGATTTATTTTTTATTTTTTTAAAATCAATTTTATTAAGTATTGGACTTACACCTTGTTTAATAGCACTACCTACTGTTTTTATTCCTCCCCAAAGTGCTCCACCAGCTTTCTTTGCTAAATCAAAAAGCCCACGAGTATTAGTTATTTCTCTATTTAATGCATCATGAGTAGTAATATCACGACAAGTATATTGATCAACATCATCTAATCGTTGTGCTAAGATCATATATTGCATTGACATACGCATAAATTTATGTGCTAATCTCATATATTCATTTTTTAATGCTTCCTTAGGACTATTAAATTGAGGTTTAGGTTTTTTATATTTAGGTTGTTGATCATAACCATAATATTGTTGGTTAGAATATTGATCTTGATAATATTGTTGATTAGGATTATAATTAGTAATCATTTTTTAAATTAAAAAAATAAAAAAATAAATCTATGGTAGATGGTAATATGTCCATCTTTGCTGACTTAGAAAC
>JAISTD010000160.1 GCA_031272765.1 Candidatus Methanovirga australis
TCAAAGATTTTTGAAAAATAATCCTTTCTATCATCAGGAATAAAGGCATAGACATATGGTTTCAGTTTGGTTCCATCTTTAGTAAAGTAGTAAATAGAAGCCAATAAAACAAATAAATGAAGAGAAATCATTGGTACAGATTGTATAAATGAAATCAAATAAGAGAATATCCTCGTTAAAATCTCATGAACATATCCTCCAATAGAGGATATAATATGCTTAGAAAATCCATGAAAATCAGATGGTAAGTACTGGTTTAAAAGAGTAACAGTTTCATTAGCCATTGAATGAGATGACAAAGAACTTGTAGATAAAAATGAATATGTAAAATGAAGAAGTACTGATAAAGAATAAATGAAAATCAATAGTAAGGGAATTATAACCAGTACAATAACTAATATAATTGAAATTGAATTAAATCGTAACTTAGACCTTATTTTAATAGACAAGGGTTTAATACCATAGGAAATAATAGCCCCAAGAATTATCATATTTACAACTGGTGTTAAAACCAAAAATGAAAAAGCTAGAAGTATTATTAATACAGAATAAGATGAACCCATTAACTTTTTAACTGTTTTTTCCATTTTAACACCTATTAATTAACTCTTAATTCCTAGAAACTATTAATTATTTACTTTTAAAATTGAAAATAAAAATTATATATTATTTATTTAGGATAAAAAATGAAAAGAAGACTAATTTAATTATAAAAATGAAAAGAAGACTAATTTAATTATAAAAATGAAAAACCCATTAAACTTGATTTAACCTTTCTCTTTCTTCTTTATAGGTTTTAATAACTGCATAGGTAATTCCAAGAATCAATGGACCTAAAATAAAGCCAGCTACTCCAAAAACAATTGGACCTGCTAAAAATCCTAAAAGTAAAATTAATGGATGAATATCAACATAACGACCTGCAAGAGCTGGGCGGATGTACATATCACTTAAACTTAATCCAAAACCAAAGAAAAGAACAATAACTGCCCTAATATAATTTTTATTAACTAAATCAGTTAAAAACAGGGCAAAATAAACAGGCCATGGACCTATAATAGGTATAAGTTGTAATATTCCAGTTAAAATTCCAAAGAACAGTGCATAGGGGTATCCTAATATAAAGTATCCAATTGAAGCCAATATACCAATTACTATACCAGTTAAGAAGTGGCCATAAAAAATACTCTTTAAAACAATCTTTATTTGCTGAAACATCTTTGAAAAATAATCTTTTCTATCATCAGGAACAAAGGCATAGACATAATCCTTTAAATTTGATCCATCTTTAGTAAAGTAGTAAATAGAAGCCAATAGAACAAATAATTGAAGGGAAATCATTGGTACAGATTGTATAAATGAAACTAAATGGGAAAATATCAATGATAAAATGTCATTAATGAATCCTCCAATTGCTGATATAATGTACTCAGTTGATCCTTGAAGTTCTGTTGGTAAATACTGACTTACAAGATTTGCTGTTTCATTGGCCAAGGACTGAGAAGAAAAAGAACTTGTACTTAAAAATGAATAAGCAAAACCAAGAAGGGTAGATAAACAATAGATTAAAATCAAAAGTAATGGAATTACAACCAGCACAATGGCTAAAATGATTGAAATAGAGTTAAATCGTAATTTAGACCGTAATCTCTTAGATATTGGTTTAATACCATAGGAAATAATAGCTCCAAGAACTATCATATTTACAACTGGTGTTAAAACAAGAAATGAAATAACTGCAAGCAATATTAATATAAAATAAGATGAACCCATTAATTTTTTAATTGTCTTTTCCATTTTAACACCTATTAAATTTTAATAACTATTATTTTAACACATTTAAAATTAAACTGTTATTTCAAATTAACACTATTACTTTTACCACAAGTTGATTTAGTGCTTTACTCCTGCACTATCTCTATGATACTTTCCAAATTCAGAAATCTCTTTAATGTAAGTTGAGGAGAAAACTGGTCCTTCAACACAAACTCTCCATCCTGTATCATCTGTACAACACTGCCCACATATTCCAATTCCACACTTCATATATCTTTCCATAGAATATTGGCCTGGAATACCTGATTCTTCAAGAATATCGTATATTCCCTTCATCATTATCTCAGGACCACAAACAACTGCCATATCATAAGAAGAGCTTTTAAGAAGGTCAATCAATCTATGACTGGCAAATCCTTTAAATCCACAGGTTCCATCGTCTGTAGAACTGTAAACATCAAATGAAGAACATAGTTCATCAAAAAACAACAACTCATCTTTAGTTATTGAAGCTATTATAAAATCTACATTCTTTCCAAGAGATTTAGCATACTCTCCAAAACATTTAACAGGAGCCATTCCAACTCCACCACCAATGACAAGAATATTTTCCCCATGGACTTTAAAACCATTTCCATAAGGACCACGAATCCCTAATTCATCTCCAACAACAAGAGAATGTAAATGTTTAGTGAATTCCCCTAATTGTTTAACTGTAACAGCAATTTCGCCTTTAACAGTGTCTATTTTAGATATTGACATAGGTTTTTCATCAAGAACTCCATTAAAACTCCAAATCATTATAAATTGACCCGGAACAGGAATTTTCCCTTCTTTCATATCCCAATCAAATATAAAAGTCTTTATAGTAGGAGTCTCCTCAATAATCTCCTTTATTTTCAAAACACGATATCCATTATCTAATTTATCCATAAAATCCCCTAAACAATCATTACAATTGGTAATAAATCAATGATAACAATATAATTATAATAATTAAAATAATGATAAATTATCAAATATTACTTATGAGCATAAGCTACCATCTCATTAACAGATGAAAAACCTTTTTCTTTCATAAAACCAATTAATTTATCATTGATTTTTGAAAATATATTGATTCCTTCATACATAATTGAAGTACCAATCTGAACAGCATTTGCACCAGCATAGAAAAACTCAACAACATCTTCAAAAGTTTTAATACCTCCAACACCAATAATTGAAATATCCAAAGCTTCATAAACATCATAAACATGTTTAATAGCTATTGGTTTAATAGCTGGACCAGACATCCCTCCAAACTTGTTGTGAAGTACTGGAACTCCTGCATTGATGTCAATTTTCATTCCAGGCCCTAAAGTATTTATTAAAGTAAGGCCATCAGCTCCAGCCTTTGAAGCAGCAACAGCTATTTCAAGAATATCTGTAACATTAGGAGTCAATTTAGCAATAACTGGAATTGAAACCTTGTCTTTAACAGCTTTAACAACATTAAATGTATTATCACCACTTTGACCAATAGCAGAACCACAGCCAGCCATTGCATGAGGACAAGAAACATTAAGCTCAATCATATCAACAATCCCTTCTACAGAATTACTAACAAAAGCAAAATCCTCAGGAGTAGAGCCATAGATAGAAGCAATGGCTATTTTCTGCCCATCTATCCGTTTAATGAGACCAAGTTCATCTTTAAACAAATCAAGTCCAGGACTAGAAAGACCAACAGCATTTAAAATCCCTCCTTCAACCTCTACAACGGTAGGATTGTTATAGCCTTTATTAGATTCGCGAGAAAAAGATTTAGAAACAACTCCTCCAGCACCACTATCTAAAACACGATTCATAGAAGCAGCAGTACTACCTAAAATCCCAGCAGCCAAAAGAAGAGGATTTTCGACCTTAAGACCACAAATCTCAATATTCAACATTTCGTCCATAAAAATCATTAAAACAAATTTCTTATCTAAAATGATATAATTTCATCAATTATTTATTATTATAATTATACAAATATTTATTCTAATTTTATTCTAATTTTATTCTAATTTTATTCTAATATTTATACTAATATTTATTAACTATACTTTTATTATTTCTAAGCTATAAATATTTTACTTAAACAAAATAATTATTACTTAAATTAAAATTTTAATAATTTAAAATAGAATATTCTTCTTAAACTAAAATTGTGATAATTAAAACTAAAATTGTGATAATTAAAACTAAAATTGTGATAATTAA
>JAISTD010000231.1 GCA_031272765.1 Candidatus Methanovirga australis
TTTTTTTGTCTTATTTTTATATGATTGTGACAGTATTGGACGAAATAACTCCCAATCTACTATTTGATCAATTATTATTCAATTTATCACCATGTTTTTTAACATACTTCATACATTTGCCGTTGAATAAGATTAATTTTATTGTTCATAATTATCACTTATACATATAAACCTGTAAAAATCCTTTAATATTTTAATTAAAACCAGAGGGATGGTGTGAATAATCGACACCTTTATATGCTATTATCACATTAGTTAATTATGTGAGTTTCATAATTTATAAATCTTATCAAAATATGCTATTTTTTCTGAAAGAAAATTAGAAGACAAAGTCTTCGTTTTTGATAGGTTAATAGAAACTCTCATAATATCATTACTTCCAAACTGAAAAATAGGATTAACATTAACTAAATTAGCACCAAGTTAGTTTTTTCAGCTATTACATCTATATAATTGTTTTTTAGATTGATAGAATCATTAAATCATTGTCTCACATCTATAAGCGACAGAGCATAACTATTGGTTAAATCAAATAAAAATTTAATAGATACTAAACTAAAAACTTCCATTAAAACATATTTTTAGGTGAACACAAAAAAAATAATTGTCGAACACATTTCTTTAATCAATTATATCGCGTTGAGTTTTCAAGAATTGATGTTAAAGTTATAAATAATTCAAACAAGTTCAATAAGATATATTTTCCTTTACTCTTCTAAATTTTCTGTCAAAAAAGGGATAAAGAGCAACCAAAAGAACAGCATTCGTAACAGCAAGAATTAAGTCATATATAAAACCCATACTATAAGTCATGATAAGAGAATTGAGTGTTAATGGCACAAACATAAACATGCTTAAATTAGTGATCCAACCAATTAAAAATCCCCAAATAAAACCAAAGCCAGCTCTAATAATGCTACTTTTAGGTTGTAATGGTTCTCTCATTAAATTTAATAAGATCCCAGCACTAAATGCCATTAATCCATAACTTATCATTTGGAATAATGTCCATATACCCAGACTAAGAAATAATCCAGTTACAACAGGTATTAAAACACCCATTATTATGCCAAATCTTCTACCAAATATTATAGTGGCGGTTATTATTATAAACGGTGTGATTGAAACACCAGGTAAACTAGCAAGAAAGGTTGTACTTACCACACAGAAAGCTATTAAAACACCCATCAATACAACATGTTCAGTATCAAATTCATTATTCTCAATCATTTTCATAATCTCTAAACCACACATTCCATTAAAATTTAGAATATTATTTTATATTTAGTTTCTCATATTTCTTTTAGCAATTAAATTATTAATATTATTTAAATTACAATTTATCTTGTTTTAATTTAAGTATTTTACTAATTTTTTATAACATTTATTAAAAAATTATTCTTAAAATTATTTAAATTTTAATTTAAAAATATTTTAAAAACATGAAATTATAAAAATTCCATTAAATTTCTTTCAGAAATAGCGAAAACTTCGGTTTCTAAGTTCCTCACTTTGTTCGGAACAACGAAAATAGCGAAAACTTTGTTTCCTAAGTTTTTCACTTCGTTCAAAACCAAAGATTTTTCTAAATTCTCATGCTTCGCTTGAGAATAAACAGAGAATCAAAGATTCTCCTAAGTTTCTCATTTCATTCGAAACAAACGGAAACTTCGTCTCCTAAGTTGTCTTCGACAACAAAACTTTAATATACTTTTAAATTTAAAATTTGAATAAATTAAAAAATAATTTTTAAATAAATATTAAAAAGTTTGGAGATGCACTATAATTAATCACTTCATTTTAAAATATATTAAAACTAACATTATTAAAATTAATAAATTGTTGTAAAAGTTTTGGAGGTTTTTCAATTTTTTATGAATAATATAAAACATGAATTTCATGAAAACCCTCCACACTTTTTTATAGCCTCTATTTTAATTTTAAAAACTATTTAATCAATCTTCTATTTAACTGATAGGTAGTTGACTTAACTCACACTATTATTTTCACACACATTATCAATCCCAAGGAGGAGGAGTAGGATATGGGTTAGGTATTAAATGTCCAGTTTACACCAATACAATCATCTTCATACCAGTACTCTGAATCATTCGGAATAGCTGGATCTCCAGATTGTAAAAAGATTATATCAAATTTCCCATCAATAAAATACACAATTGCCCGTTCAAAACCTAATTGTACATATGCAAGCTGAAAAATCGGATATTCCCTACCTGTCCTGATCATGTAAAAGTCCGCATTCCAACCATATATATTTATAGAAGTAGCAAACTCATTTGTTGTCAAAAATATATGTTTTCTTTCATTCTGAGGATAAGATAAAAAAGTCTCACGAGGAATAGGTGAAGGAACACCAAGAACACAATATCATATAGCAAAAGCTACATGGAAAGGAGCATCAGTCTCTGATTGGAAAATAAACTTTCCATGATTACCTACTTCTGGAACATGTGGAATATCAATCCCCTTTGAAGAAACATGAGGATTAGATTGAACTGAGTAGTTTGATGTTCTTCCAATAAGATAATAAACTTTAGAAACCATTATTGGCATTAAAACTTACAACTTGATCTTCTTCTTTAATCTTATCTTCATCTATCAAAGAAAAAAATAGTTCTTTCCAAGGAATGTTAAAGTAATTACCCACACTTTTTGCAAAATCCCATCCATTCATTTGGGCATTAATCTCACTAAAATCATTTATACAAAAACATTATATTCATTAACTTCATTATATACTCTTGATTGGGAAGTATTCATACTTCCCATTATAAACCAAAACTACTAAAAAACTTAATATTATATTTCATATTTAATTTCATCAAAATCTATCCTTTTTCATTTTTAAGTTTAATGACACGAAACAAATGATATTGAGAAGCATCAAAGGGTTTTAAAGACTTGACCTTGTCTATTACCTAACAAATAATTAATTTTTATTAATTTTTTTATTCTACCATAACTAGCTTTCCTGTTTTTGGATCTTTATAAACTTTTCCTACTTCCTCATAACCTTGACCTGAACCGTTTGATGTGTCTGGCATCTGATCTAATTCTTTTCCTTGATTAATTTGAGAAACTGATTTCATTTGGTCTTTTTTTTGTTCTTGAGTCATGTTCCCACCAAAAACTATTGATTGCATATTCCATGACATCACCAAAAAAATTAATAAACCTACTGAAATAACCAACATTGCATCAACTAAATTTGTTGTTCCTGCCATTGGATCTTCTTCTACTCTTCGAGAACGCCTTCTTCTGTGCTTAACCATACTATTCCTCTAAATCTTATTATTTTTAGTATTTTTTATGATATTATTAGGTTTTTTTATTACTTTTTAGAAAATCTAATACTGCATCAGATAAAACATCTAAGTTAGATAAATATTCGTCATACCATCTTTTTCTAACTTTAGAGACAAAGTAACCTACAGCTCCTGAAGCCACACCTACAACTGTTGTATCAAATGCAACGATAATTGATTGTGCAAGAGTATTAACATCTCCATTACCAAGTGCTGCTAATCCTGGACCCATTGGAATTAATGTTCCCATTAACCCTAATGTAGGACCAATACGAGCCATAATATCTGTTTTCTCAAGAATTTTATCTATTGAATTTTCTTCATTTTCAATTAATTTACGAGCTAAAGCTTCACTGGATGCTTTTGATAAATCATTTGCAGAAACCAACTGAATTAAATCATTTTTTTGAGTATTAGGAATAAAAGAAGCGGATATACTATCTTTAACATGCTTTTCATTGTCTGCTAATGAGATGTCATGAATTAATTTTTCTATATGAGAAACAGGTATTTTTTTTCTATTAATGTATTCATATATTAATTCTCCAATAATTATAGTTGCATAAAGCATAAAAATCAATAATATAACTATTACAGGAATTAGTAAATTCTGAGAAATTAAATTTAGAGAACTATTTAAAAATTCGCCGCCAGGAATACTTGAAACCATAAAACACACCTATTTAAAAAATAAAATTAAAAATTAGGAAATTATAATTTACTTTTCTTATTTCCCATGTATCCTAATGTAAATAAACTTATTATTAAGACTATTAAAGATAAAATTGCCGTTGCTGAAGGAGAATCCTTATCAGAATTAGGAGAATTAGGATTAGGAGAATTAGTTATTTCATGAGCTTTTCCTTGTTCCTCTGAAGCATCAGATTGTTCACCTGAATTTGAAGCATCTACTGCTCCATTTGTAGATATAGAATTCGCATCTGAACTTGATGATGGGCCTGTTCCTGAATCTGATGACGGTGATCCTGGTGAAGGATCTGTTCCTGGAGTTGGTGATGGTGGTGTAGGTGTTGGACCTGGTGTCGGATCTACTGAACTTGGCATAAGTTTACCAGATAAAACATTCCCATTCTTTCTTAAAGTATTAAAACCATCTCTTAAAGTAAGATTGTTTCCTGTCGCATCATCAGTTATATAAGCATTTTCATTAGTATCAGGTTGTATAATATTATTATTTGAAAACTTATCAACCTCTCGTGAAAAACCAATACCTCTAATAGCATAATAATGAATTGGAGCACCAGTATTGATACCAGAATCACGAACAAATCCTGCTTTTTCCATACCAGTTATTCTATTATTTGTCACACTTGCAACTTGAGAATCACAATCAATTCCTACAGCTTCAAAGAAATCATGTCTATTTGACATATCCCGTGCTAAATAAGCATCAATATCAAAAATATCATTATTAGAAACTATAATATTTTTAGATAAAGCCTCTATCTTAATTCCAACTGAAGAACCACTGATACTATTTCCATTGACAACTGAATTTCTTGCATTCAATTTAATTCCGTAACATATATTGGAAGGAGAACCAACGATAGTGTTACCTGCAATATTATAGTTTTTACCTTCAGCATCTACTACATTTCCTCCTTGATGAGTCTTATTTCCAGAAGAAATATAGTTATTAAATAAATTAATATTAGAACTACCTGTCATATGAAGACCAGTGCTTCCTCCAGTTCTTCTAAATACATTATTTTTCATAGTTATATCAGAAGAATCCTTTAAATCTACTATCCACCCCCCAATAGAATTATACGGAGCATTATAGAAAACATTATTATTTTCTAATAAAATATTGCCAGTATCATATATAGAAATGATACCAAAACCAAAACCACTATAATACCCAGGATAAGTTAATTTTATCCCAGACAAAGTTGATCCTTGACTTCCGTCATCAAATATAAATTTTCCTGCAATAATTTGGTTGTTTGGATCGTTACTTGTGATCTTTAATTTTTTATCGATTATAAACAGTTTAGGGTTTTCAGGAGTTCCATGTATATCACCAATCTTAAGAGTATCTCCATCGTTAATACCTGAACCATCTTTAATATTTCCATTATCATCAAAATAGTTTGAATAATTTGAATCATCAATTACATACTCAGCTCCACAAACAGAACCCATACATAAGACCATGCAAAAAATGGTTAATAATCCTATCGACTTTTTAAATCTCATCTTATTTCACTTCCTCATTAATTTCAACTTAATATTCTTACCTTCTCAATTTTAATATTACTTACCTTCAATGATTAATTAAATAATAATACGACTAACTGACCTTAAAAATATCTGTTGGTCTATTACCTTGAAAACTTCTATTGGTAGCATCATCTACATTTAAAACTCCATGATCCCAATAAATTGCCCCACCATTAACAGTTGCGGTATTGGAAAACAACTTAGAATTAATTAGTCTCAAATTTGAATAAAAGCTATTAATCGCACCACCATTATGTGCTTGATTCATACTCATATTACAGTTATTAATAGAAACATTATCTGCATTCATAACATTGATTCCACCACCAACATTAGCTTTATTACCTTCAAATTTACTGTTAGTTATGTTCACATTCTTTGGATAGACAGTTTGAATATTGAAGACAGGAGATGCTACACAAATTGCTCCACCGTAGTCTGTTGCAACATTATCAATAAACTGAGAATCTTTTATTTTTAGTTCCTCACTATTTGCTCTAAATGGTTGAGTTTTTATAGCTCCACCTTCACCAGCACTATTATTAATAAACAAAGAGTTAACAACCTCTAATTTACCATTATTACAAATTGCTCCAGAATTACTATCAGATAAGTTTGACGGGTTAGAACTATATTCACTGGTAACACGATTATTAACAAACTTAGAATTAGCAACAACAGCAATACCATCAATATCAATAGCACCACCAGAATGTGGTGCATGATTTTCACTAAAGAATGAATTATTAACTGTAAGTTTTGCATTTCCTCCTGCATTGGTTATTCCACCACCACTGTAACTATCATCAGATAGTCCATTTCCTGTAAAATTAGAATTATTAATATTTAAATTACCATTTTCATTAGTTATAACACCAGAATAACCAAATCCACTACCTCCTGCAGTATTATTTGTAAAAGATGAGGATTTTATATTAACATTAGATGAATCTCCTTGGAATATAGCTCCAGCATGTGTATCAGCATGATTATTACTAAAATTAGAAGATTCAACAAACAAATTAGCTTTATTATCAATATATAGAGCACCACCAATCCTATAGTTAGCATTGACTGCACCATCATTTATATTATGATCAAAAGAACTGCGAATTATGGTTAAATTAGATTTTTTTGAACTGTATATTGCTCCACCATAAGCATTTCCATCACAGTTTGCACGATTATCAATGAATTTTGAGTCACTGAGAATAAGATTACCATAGTTAGAAATACCCCCACCATAAGCATAATAACCATAATCAGGATCTGTTGCACTATTATTGTATAGTTGACAATTATTTAGTGAGAGGACTCCTTTATTGAGTATTCCGCCTCCTTCTTCTAAGTCTTTACCATTTTTTATTGTTAAATGACTTATGGTAACTTTGACACCTTCACCTATATTAAACACTCGACTGTATTTTTCTGCATCAATGATTGCATCATTACCATTAATATTAATATTTTTTGTGATGCTAATACCACGATTTCCATCACCTGTATACAACTTCGAATTCTCTAAATTAATTGTTGCACCATTTGGTGCATCATCAATCAATTTTTGCACTGTTTTTCCTTCTGATGCACCTTGTGGTAATGCACAAAGAGCAGAAGATAACAAAACAACTAATATTACTATCAAACTCATTTTCTTCTTCACACTAATCACCTTCATTTATTTTTCTTCATATATCATGTTTTTCATAATATATAATATTTTCACATATATAAACCTTATAAAATAGCAATTATCAAATAATATTAACAAAATATCAAACATGATAAATAATATTAATTATAATAAAAAACATTCTAATAATGTTTGACAAATTTTAATTTAATTTAATTACTATATAAATATTTCTAAATAATTTTTGATTTTTTCAATTTAAATTGAAAAACATAAATATAAAATTGAATATTTTAATTTAACTTAAATCGCATTATATAATAGTCATTAAAACACATCTTATCTGAAAGAATAACCTAAAATATAGTTTAATGACTATTTAACCCATAATTTCTACATTATGAAGTCTTAAATAGTCATTTAATGGAAATTAGAAAAATAGATAAAAATAATATTGGGTTCCAACTGAAAACCTTTAGATAAATAATTCTCGTTCACCATCAAAAAATATCATCTTGCATACATAGAACAACCTGACAAATATGAAACTTTCAAATAGTCTAAACTCTACTCAACCTTCACTATAAATCCCACCACCACCCTTAACATAAGGACCTTTAACTTTACTACTCCCCACATTATTATTTTTTTCATAAAATGCAGTTAAATTTGTGCTATTGTATGATCGCTCATCAAAAACCCAAGAATAAGTACTATCCATAACAAACTTATTTGATGAACAAAAATCACTTATATCATTTCTACCCACAGATAGAAAAGCAAGATATTTAACATATTTTGTCACTCCTCTTCCAGCAGCAAAAATATTTGTACTATTTCTATTCACAGAAAAAGTATTATTCTCTATAATACCAGGAGGAACAATCGTTTCAATTCCAACAGCAGCAAAACAACCATCTTCACCTAATGCACCATAATCAACTGCCAAAATAGCATCAAAATCATGAATATTATTATTAGAAATTGTGTTATTTTCTCTTTGTAGGCGAATTCCAATTTGAGCATTAGCAATATCATTTTTATCAATTAACGACTCATTTGCCTCCATTTTTATTCCCCAACATATATTAGATGGAGAAGCAATAATATTATTACCAGTAACATTAAAATTCTTACCCATAAGATGTACTACATTTCCTCCTTGCTCAGTCATAGTCCCAGAACAAACAGTATTATTAGTTAAATCAATATTCTCCCCAGATAAATGAAGACATGTACTTCCTCCTGTTCTCTTAAATGTATTATTTACAAATTTTGAATTCTTACTACCCATTTCTACTACAAAAAAACCCATGGAACCACCATTATAAAAAATAGTATTATTCTCCAATAAAATATTATTTGCACTGATAACAACTAAATGTCCATCATTTTGATTGGTTAAATTTATCCCAGTTAAACTTGATCCATCACTTCCACCACCAAAAACAAAATGACAATTCGTCAACTTAGTACTTGAATTATAACTCGTGATAAACAACTTCTTATTAACATTAAAATTTTTACCATCCATATCCTTAATCTTCAATGTATCCCCATCATCAATAGCTGAGTTTGGTAAAAACCTACCATTCGCATCAAAATAATGTGAATAAGATTTATCATCAATTACATGAACCTTTTCTGCACTAACAAAACCTAAAAACATTATTGTAATTAAATAACTCAAAATCAACATTAAACCTAACTTTTTAATTCTCATTTATCTACACCTCATCATTATTAACCATATATCAATTTTTATATAAAGATTCATCATACATTACAAATTTAAAACAATATGATATTATATTTTAATAAAACAACCAATTAAAACACAAAATAAAAACAACAAAACATTCAAATCAAGCCCTGATACAGGCAAACCAACACCCACACCATCAACAACACTACCACCACCAACATCAACACTACCACTACTACTACTATTGTTATTGTCTGGTGGTGTGGATGGAAGAACATTGACATTTATTGACTCATTACAACTACTATAATTTCCATTTCCAGAATAACTAAACTCAACACTATAATTTCCTGCATCTAACTTACCAAAATCAAAACTAACAAAACCATCACCATTAGTACAATCAGTTAAACTCCCACCACCATTAATATTAGCAGTGACATTTCCATCAGATAAATTACACTCATCACCACTACCATTAAAATACACTAAATTAGCAGAAACGATAACCTCATCACCAACACTAAAAGTATAATCATCAGCAAATAAATGAGTGCCAAAAGGCTCAACAGCAACAACAACGCCAACCAACAACAATACTATAAGTAATCTCTTAAACATAAAATACACCTACACTCCCAAAAATGGTTTTATTTTTAAATTTTCTTAACAAATACAATAACATAACCAAACTCACCTACAGGCACATTCCAATTAATAGTTAAAATACTATCAACAATCCTTGCTTTAGCATTATAATTCAACACATCACCATCAAGAACATAACCATTCAAGGCATCACTCATATTATACAAAACAACAGAATCATTAAAAACAGAACCATGACTATTATCCAATAAAATCTTAGAATAACCCTTAAAATTAAAAGTTCCATTGAAAGGAACTGGAAAAGGATAAACAACCAATCCCTCTTTAGTGAAACTACAAGAACCATAATAATTATCACCACTATAGGTAACACTCAAATTATACTTCCCAGCAACAGTAAAATTATAAACCAAAGCAGATAAATCAACCACACCATCACTACCAGTTTTCAAAGTTTTATTAAAACTTGAACCATCAGGACCCGTAACACTAACATTCAAATCCGCATTTCCAACTGATACCCCACTATAAGTTCTTAACTTAACCAAACCAGTTAAAACACTACTAACATTAAATAAATCAGGACAACTCAAACCAATAACAGTATCACTCTTATTCACCTTAAGAATCCTATTAACACTGCAAGGATTATACTCACCATCACCAGCAAAACTAAAATTCAAAACATAATCACCAGCAGAATTAAACACATAGCCCAAATTAGATAAATCAACTTCACCACTACTATCAGTTTTCAAAGTTTTATTAAAATTTGAACCATCAGAATCCGTAACAATAACATTCAAATCTTTATCTCCAAGTAAAACCCCACTGGAAGTTCTTAACTTAGCTGTGCCAGTTAAATTATCGCTAACATTAAATAAGTCAGGACAAGTTATATTAATAACAGTATCATTCTCATTGGCACCTATCTTCAATAATAGATTTTCATTATCAACGATGGCATTAAACCCATAAACATCACTATCATTTAATACAGTACTCCACGAACTTTTAGCATCAACACTAAATGTATTATCATCAGAATTCCCAACACCCAACCAAGAATTCTCATCATCAACCACTTCAAATTGGTTGTTTTTAAAAAATTTATTCAATGTATTAAATCCATTGTTGGATATAGGATAATATTTAATAGTTCCAGTGAAATCTGGTAGATTATCAACACCAGAACTATTATTAGTCCCATTAAGAACCAAACTATAAGATATATTTAAAGGAAAAAGTTCAGCAGAACCCATCACAGAACTATTAGAATAATAACTATTATTCCCTGCTTTCAATTGAACCTGATAAAAACTATTAGGCATAACTTCACCACTAATACCAGCATCGCTGATATTATTAACACCCCACCAATTACAATCAATATTATTCCCTGCTGGAGAGTAAAGATTTGAAGAAGTATTATTCACACTATTATTAAAAATACGACAATAATTAATTATATTAGCTGCACCAGCATAAACACCACCGCTACCACCAATAGCTGAATTATCAAAAAAATTACAACTAATTACACTATTCCCATATCCCCAAAAAGCATCCCCATCACTAATATAAGCACCAGCACCACTACCACCAGCAGAATTATTAAAAAAACTACAATTAGTTACATCATTATAATAACTATCATAGTAATCATCAAAAGCACCACCACCATTACCAGTAGCCGAATTGTTATAAAAATTACAATTACTCACAGTAGTACCACCATTAATATAAGCACCACCACCATTACCAGTAGCCGAATTGTTATAAAAACTACAATCAACTATATTATAACCAGAACCAACAAAATAAGCACCACCACCACGATTATTAAAAAAACTACAACCAACTATATTATTATCCCCATTATTATCAGCATTAAAAAAAACACCACCACCATTAATAGCTGAATTATTAAAAAAACTAGAATTAGCTACACTATTATTAGAACCAGCGAAAAAAGCACCACCACCATTATTATTTGCAGAATTATTAAAAAAACCACAACCAACTACACTATGACCAGAACCAACGAAATAAGCACCACCACCAACATAATCAGCAGAATTATTAAAAAAACTACAACCAACTACAATATTATTAGAACCATAAAAATCAGCACCACCACCACAATTCGCAGAATTATTATAAATATTACAATTAACTACACTATTATTAGTTCCATCGAAGTTAGCACCGCCTCCATAGTCTGCTGAATTGTTATAAATATTACAATTAATTATGGTTGAATTTGAGTAATGTTCCACATTAATTCCACTATTAATCCCTCCAATTATAGACAAACCATCAATGGTAACACTACTACCATTCCTAATATTAAACACAGACCCTTCACCATTTCCATTAACAATAGGCTTAGCACCATTATCAGACCGTATAGTTAAATTTTTATTAATGTTAATGTTCGATTCTATATAGGTTTTATTTTCTAAAATTAAAGTGTCACCAGGAGAAGCCTGATTAACGGCATCTTGAATACTACCAGTAACATGAATACCCATATATTGGGTAGATAATAAGTTAAAAATTTGATTAGAACTCCCATTAAAAGAAACATTCAAAACATTTGATTCATTAAAGTTAGCTAAGTTGTTTGATTCATTAGTTAAATTCGATGCTGTAACCAAACTCAAACACATTATAAAAACCAATACACCAAAAATTTTATTTGCACTCATAAAATCATCCACTTCTTCTTCTTTATTTAAAACTAAAAATTGATTAACAAACATATATTAGTCATTAAACTACACTTCATCTGAAAAAAATATAGTTTAATGACTATTTAAAAGCCCCATAAACTTCTATATGGGCTTTAATAGCCATATTTAATGGATAATTAAAAAAATAGTATAAAAATAAAAAAAATTACTCAGAGACTTCAGTATAAAATTGAAGTCTTCTTCAAAAAAAACCATTCCTAAGAGTATTAAGAAGCTTATGAAACTTAAAAGGATGGTATTAAATCAAAAATAATGCTTAAAACTGAAATTTGGGATCATGAGGAATTTATTGAGATTTAACCCCCCCAAGTTTTTGACATTTCCCAAAAAAGAAAAGAAAGGGAAAAATTAATCACCACACTCTTTAGCAACATTTTTATTCTCAAAAAGAAATCATAAAAATATTTATGCCTCCTTTTTTTCTAATAAGACTATTAATACTATTCTTCTTCCATAATAATCAACCATAAAAATGATAATGATTGTTTGGTGTATTACCACTGAATTTATTTGTAGTTTCGGAATCTATATTTTGAGTGCCCATATTAGAACAAATACCTCCACCAATATTAGCACGATTATTTACTATTGTACAATTATTAGTCGTTAAAGTAGCATAATAGCTGTTAATCGCCCCACCAAAACGAGCATTATTATTAGACAATCTCGTATTAGTTATGGTTGAAACACCTTTGAAATTATCAATCGCTCCACCACAACCATGCTGACCCCAATTTCCATCACCAGGAACTGCGAAATTAGAATCTAAAACAGAATCAGTGATAGTTAACACTCCTTCATGGTTATTAATAGCTCCACCATTATCACCAGTATTACCTGATATCTTATTATCTGATAATAATCCAGTAGTAATGTTTAAATCAGAACAATTACTGTAAATTCCACCGCCATTACTATCAACTTTATTATTGGATAATGTACAATTAAATAAACTAATTTTATCATGATTTGTGAATATTGCTCCACCCAAATCTCCTTTTCCATTAATTAGTTTAATATTCTTTATTGTTACTGTACTTTCAGTGATTTTAAATATTCTTACCAAACCACGAGCATCTATGGTATGTCCTTGACCATCAAGGATAAGATTATGATTAATATTAATCCCATCTTTAAATGCATCTTTTTCAGCATCAGATAATACAACATCACCAGTTAAAGTAACATAATTACTATTTTTTATCTCATTAGCTAAATCAGTGAAACTAAGGCCATCACCTATCCAATCAATAGGCTTATTACAATCATTAGGTATATTATCCTTAAAAACAACACCAATGCGACAAGTCACATTACCACCCACATATATTGCACCACCTGTATCGTTTGTTGTATTGCTTGCTGTATTCTTAGTGAAAATAGAATTACCAGTAACACTCACACTACCATAATCTGCACAGACTGCACCACCATTATTTGTCTTTGCTGTGTTGTTATTGAAACTAGAATCAGTAACACTTACAACACCACTAAATGAAGATATTGCACCAGCAGCATAACTTGCCATGTTATTATTGAAACTAGAACCAGTAACAGTCACATGGGTAGTTGTATAAATTGCACCACCCCTTCCTGAACCATCCATTGATGCTGTGTTATTATTAAAATTAGAACCAGTAACACTCACAGGATGATTTGTATAGATTGCACCTCCCCAAATATTAGTATTTGAGTTAGTGAAATTAGAATCAATAACATTCACATCACCTAATGAGTTGATTGAACCACCATAATTTTTTGCAGTGTTATTATTGAAAATAGAATCCGTAACATTCACACCACTACTCGTGTAGATTGCACCTCCCCTATCACTCACTATGTTATTAATGAAACTAGAACCAGTAACACTCACACCACCAGTATAGATTGCACCACCATATTTATTTGCTGTGTTGTTAGTGAAACTAGAACCACTAACACTCACACCACCACGCTCTGCATGGATTGCACCACCATAAACATTTGCTGTGTTGTTAGTGAAACTAGAACCACTAACACTCACACTACCACTACCTGCATAGATTGCACCACCATATCCCATATCAGGGTCCATTGCTGTGTTGTTATTGAATTTAGAATCAATAACAGTCACATTACTGTTCTTTGTATAGATTGCAGCACCGTTACCAATATCATCATAGGCATATCCGTTGATTAAGTTTGTATTCTTTATTGTGATTGATCCTCCAGTTACTTGGAATATTCTCGCTAACCCACGAGCATCTATTGTATGTCCTTGACCATCAAGTACAAGATCATGAAGATCATGATCAATAATAATCCCATCCCGATATGTGTCTTCTTCATCCTCTGATAATTTAATATCCCCTACTAAACGAACATTACCTCCTGAGGATTCTATTGCTTCATCTAAGTTAGTGAAATTACCACTAACATCAGTGCTAAATAATGCACTTACAAAATTACTTACACTAAAAAAAATTTGATTACCTCTATTATTCGTCAAGCCTGTATTGTCTATATCAAGTGCATTAACATTAAGCACACTGATACTACCTATTAAAAGTAGCAATATTAAAGTATTTTTATAATTCATAGCTATCTACTCCTTTTTAATAATTTTTAATTAATAATTTATTTTCATGACAGTGAATAATAATTATAAACATGAAGTATATGGGGACACAAAAAACCCCCCACCAAAAAAAAATAAAAAAAGAAAAATTTTAATATATTTAAATAACCTGCACAGCTACTTTAATTGGAGGATCTGGAGGATATGCATAACATGGAGGAGAATCTGATCCATGTACTACTCCTCTTGGTGGTGTTACATCTCCAACCAAAGTTCCAGGATTTTTCACTTTAAAACCATAATATTTACGAGAACCATGGTAAAAAGTAGGTTCTACCTCTCCAACAAATGTGAATAAACCTTTTTCAACACCAGCATTATAAACTGCCCCAGAACTACTAGTATTTGATGCTACATAAATTCGAGTATCATTCGAATCAAAGATATATTTTGAATTTTGATGCTCATTAATATCTCCAAGACCAGCATATAAATTATTTCCAAGACAATTATAACTCTCAAGATTAGCTGCAACATTGAATGGAGTTAAACCTTCAATTGATCTTGTATTGGATTCCTCAAATACTGCTGGTTCATATGTCATATATTTTGCACTTGCTGAGCCTACAGCCACTAAAAATCCAATTATCAGTAAAGAGAATATTATCTTTTTTGCATTCATTAGTATTTCACCTCCTTTTACAATCACTGTCAAATACAAACAATAGTTGTATAGACTTTATATAAGTTGTCAAAGTCAACAGATTATATTTTAACAAAAACCTTAATTTTAATATAAAATATTCC
The DNA here is from genome assembly GCA_031272765.1 of Candidatus Methanovirga australis. GTDB lineage: Archaea > Methanobacteriota > Methanobacteria > Methanobacteriales > Methanobacteriaceae > Methanovirga > Methanovirga australis. The sequence goes on from JAISTD010000231.1 coordinate 15,638, forward strand.
ATTAATACTTTGACAAATTTTATTTTAACTTAACTACTATATAAATATTTCTAAATAATTTCTGATTTATTAAATTTAACTTGAAAAATATATTTATAAATTGTGAATATTTTAATTTAACTTAAATCACTATGATCATAGTAACATTTATATTGTAGTCATTAAACTATAATCTTACATGAAAGAATAACCTAAAATAATAGTTTAATGACTATTTAAAAACCCATAACTTTCTATGTGGGGCTTAAATAGCCATATTTAATGGATAATTAAAAAAATAGTATAAAAATAATTATTAGGGTTTCAACTGAAACCCCCATTAAATAAACACCCAATATTTATACCTGCTCAAAAGCCACCATTAGAGGAAGTTAAAGGAGGACCTGTAACTTTACTATTTCCTACCACATTATTATTTTCAAATACATGTAAATTTGTATTATTAGATGTTCTTTCGTCAAAAACCCAAGAATTAGGACTACTCATAGTAATCTTGTTTTGTGAACAATACTTACTCACATCATAAGAATCTGATCTAAAAGCAAAAGACTTAACTATCATGACCACACCCTCTACATCATGCATATAAATATTTTCGCCATCTTCTTTAACACCAGTTATAGTATTATTTACTATGCTTGAATTCTTACAACTAATTTGAATTCCTACAGCATCAAAATACATATGAAAACTCCCTGCTGCTAAAGTAGCATCAAAATCATGAATATTATTATTTGAAATCGTGTTTCTTTCTCCAAATAGCATAATTCCAGTTTGAGCATCACTAATATCATTTTTATCAATTAATGAATCATCTGCACTCATTTTTATTCCCCAACAAATATTAGATGGAGAGCCAGTGATATTATTACAAATAACATTATACTTTTTACCCTCAAGATGTACTACATTTCCTCCTTGATGAACCCTATCTCCAGAAGAAATATTATTACCAATTAAATCAATATTCTCCCCACCAATTAAATGAAGACATGTGCTTCCTCCTGTTCTCTTAAATGTATTATTTATAAATTTTGAATTTCTACTACGACCCATTTCTACTACAAAACCGCCAACAACATTAAATCCACTATCATAAGACATGGTATTATTCTCTAACAAAATATTATCTGCAGAGATAGCAGTTAAGTGTCCTTTCTTTGTATTGGTTAAATTTATTCCAGTTAAACTTGATCCATCACTCCCACCACCAAAACCAAAATAGCAGTCTGTCAATTTAGTACTTGCATTATAACCTATGATAAATAGATTTTTATTAATATTAAAACTTTTATTACCCATGTCCTTAAGTTCTAATGTGTCTCCATTATCACAAGAATTTGGTAAAAGCTGTCCATTCGCATCAAAATAGCTTAAATAATTTCTATCATCAATTACATGAACATTTCCTGCACTAACAGAACCCAAATACAAAAAAATTAAAAAACTCAAAGATAACATCAAACCTAACTTTTTAACTTTCATTCACACACACTCCATTATTACTACATTAATTTAGATATTTACTATTAATTTTTCTACACAATATTCTTACACATTCAATTTTTTTTTAACACCGACATATATCAATTTAATAGTCATATTTAATGGATAATTAAAAAAATAGTATAAATAATAATATTAGGGTTTCAATTGAAACCCCATTTAGATAAACAAATTTTCTTTTCAATCTCAAAAAAAGGTCACATAAAAAATCCTCCATAAAAAAAGTTATAAAAAAAATAAATTAATATTCTTTTTTATTTCCAGGTGGAATAATAATCTTTAAGGATTTCTCCACTGTTAACTCCTTCATCACAAATAAAACCAGGATTCAAATACTGACCC
>JAISTD010000031.1 GCA_031272765.1 Candidatus Methanovirga australis
ATTAATATCTGTACCTATATCATTTGTATTTACTATTGTAGTAAGTTTATTTACAAAACCATTATCTAAAGAAAAACTTGACAAATGTTATGCAGGATTTTAATAGAATTTTATAAAAATAATAAAAATTTTAATGAAAATATTGTGTTTAGTGAAAATAAGTTGTTAAAATGTTTTTAGGAATACCTGATCTTTGGGTTTTAAGCGGATTTCTGTTTTTAATTTTATCCGTGGTTTTATGTGTAATATATGGGATTGTTAATTGGAATAAAGGAGATGAAATTTAACTATTATCCCAATGCTGTCAAGATAATAAATTTTATTAAAAATTTGTTGTTATTAAATTTGATTTAAAGGACTTAAATTATAAAAATATTAATTAAATATTTTAAGACTTAGAGTTTTATTGCTTTAAGTTGACAGCAGTGACTATTATCCATTAATTTTTACTATAAAATTGTTCTTTTTTTGATTTTAATGTTTTGCCAATTTTTTTATAGTATTTTATTAAGAATTTTTATTAAAAAGTTATTAAAATAAAAAGAATTTTCTTTTACAACATTAATAAGATTTATTTATCATTTATTATCTTTAAAAGTGCAGCTGCGATATCCACAGAAGTGTAATTCTCTTCTATTAAAGATTCAATCATTTTAATATTGTTATCTAAATTTTCTCCATCAATAATGTCTTTGACCTTATCTAAAACAAGAGTAGATTTCATATTTACTATTTCATCAACAGAAGGTATTTTCCCTTGTTTAATGCTTGTTTTTGTGTACCTTTGAATATCTCTTAGTTTATAGATCTCTTTTCCAGATACAAAAGTAAATGCATAGCCTGACTTCCCTGCTCTTCCTGTTCGACCAATACGATGCACATAGTATTCATTATCATTAGGAACATCATAATTAAAAACAGCTTCAACATTAGAAACATCAATACCTCTTGCTGCAACATCAGTAGCTATTAAAATATCTATCTTTCCTTTACGGAATTTATTCATAACACTATCTCTTTGTTTTTGAGATAAATCACCATGAATACCACCAACACTGTATCCTCTGATCTTCAGATCTTTAACAAGTCTATCAACATTTCGTTTGGTGTTTGAAAAGACTAAACCTGTGTTTACATCGTAAGTATCAATTAAGCGAGATAAAAGATCTAATTTCTTGTTTCCTCTAACTTCAAAGTATATTTGTTCTATTTCAGGAACAGTTATTAAATTTTGAGCTATTCTTAAGTGTTCTGGGTTATTCTGGTATTTATTAGCTAATTTCTTTATATCCTTTGGTATTGTGGCTGAAAAAAGTAATGTTTGTTTTTTTTGTGGAGTGTTAACTAAAATACTTTCAATATCATCTCTAAAACCCATATTTAACATTTCATCAGCTTCATCTAAAACAACAGTTTCAATTCCAGATAAATCTAATGTTTTTCTTTTAATATGGTCTATGAGTCTTCCAGGTGTACCTATTACAATATGAACTCCTTTATTAAGCACTCTTATTTGTCTTCCAATAGACTGACCACCATAAATAGGCAGAATAGATATTTTTTTCATGAAAGAGGATAGTTTTACTAATTCTTCAGCTACTTGAATACTTAATTCACGAGTTGGACAGATAACAATAGCTTGAGGTGATCTATCAGATAGGAATATTTTTTCAAGTAATGGTATCCCATAGGATACTGTCTTTCCAGTTCCAGTTTGTGCTTGACCGATTATATCTTTGCCTTTTAATATTTCAGGTATGGTTAAACTTTGAATTGGAGTTGGTTCTTCAAATCCTAAGTTTTTAACAGCTTTTTTAATATCTTCAGATATTATAAAATCATTAAATGATAATTGTTCTTTCATTAATTTTTTCTCCATTTTGAACTATTTTACATAAATTATTTGATCTAAGATAAAAACATTGATTAGACAAAGAGATCTTATTTCTTTCTAAGCTTGTTGAAAATGGACTTTTTTGATAAGATATTTAATCTGATAAATGTTTTATTATTTTAATTTAGGTTAAAACTATTGTTTAATAAATTACAAGAATTATTAATTATTATTTTTTAAAAATTAGATTTAACTAAATTATTATTACTTAAATTAATAATCTATGAGCTCTAATTTAAGTAAGTATTATTAATATAAAAAAAATAGCTAATATAATAAATATAATAAAAATAGTCATATATAATTTAAATCAAATAAACTGCAAACATTTTAATATATATTTTTTTTAGTATATATACATAACCGTAAAAACTTTAAATTAATTAAACTAATTTAGCTATTATATTATTTAAATTCTTCAAAAGTCAAAATTCCTCATTTTATTATATGTTGCTTAATTCATCATTTTTAGGCTTATTTTGAATAATCATCGTATCTTCATAGGTTTCACACCACCATTAATCCTTTATCCTTGTAAATCACTTCATTTGTGCATAAATTCTATTTTATTATCGTGATGAAGCAGTGGTTAATTCAGCTTTGGATTAATCCATCAATTGTTTTTAAAAAGCGACTATGTAAAAAATTCGGTGGGTGTAATATTTTTTCCGTGATTTTGATCCCATTTAACTCTTTGAAGACCTAAATAAATTTCAATACTTTCAATAGTCTTATATAACTTCTTCAAATG
>JAISTD010000052.1 GCA_031272765.1 Candidatus Methanovirga australis
ATAAATTAAGGTTCCCATCCTCACAACACAAACCAGCACCATACTCACCAATATTATCTGATACATTTGATGAAGTAATATTCAGGTTACCAAAATGCACATAAGCACCAGCACCATCCCTACCAGAATTATGACTAATTAAAGAATTATTTATATTGCAACTACCATATCTTGCATCTAAACCACCACCATTATCACCAGCAACATTAGATGAGATATTACAATTATCAATAGTAGAAGAACCATTTAAATTATAAATTCCTCCACCATTCACACTAACACTATTATTAGACAATGTAGAATTACTCAAAGTAATATTACCACTATTAGAATACACTCCTCCACCGTATACGGCATTATTGTTCTTAAAAATAGAATTTTTAATATCAAAATTCCCATATCTCGTGTCTAACCCGCCACCATGATAACCAAAATTGTTTTCAAATGTAGAATTAGAAATATGGACATTTCCATTTAAATTATAATAACCTCCACCATTATAATATTCAGTTTCTTCAAGAACATATGGTAATAACTTGTTATTGATAAATGTTGTATTTTTAATATCAACATCATTATATTTAGAATACAAACCTGCACCCCACACATAAGCTGTATTATTAGAAATAATAGTATTACTTATATTTATTTTTGCTTTGATTCCTTGGTTATACAATGCTTCATCACCACTTACCACAATTCCTCCACCATTAAAACCAGAAGATTCAGATATATTAGAATTCTCTAAAATAAGATTATTATATCCTAAAACCATGATTGAACCAGCACCCCCATAAATATTGGATGCATTATTATGTAAAAAATTACAGTTTTTTATAATGGATGTAGTATTATCCCCAAAAGAAAAAACAGCTCCTCCAGACATGTTTCCATTATTATTCTTAAAAAGTGTGTTTGTAATTAAATTCAATTTTTTGGTAGTTCGTGAAAAAATTGCTCCGCCCATTAACCTTCCTATATTATTATCGAATACACATGAATCAATAGTAAATGAACCATCAATATTACAAACTCCTCCTCCAGTCTCAGAATTACCATTTGATAAAGTAACAGAACTCAATGTCAAGTTACCATTGGAATTAATAGTTATTATTCCACTTTTTCCTTCAGCATTTATCACTATTCCTGAAGATTTACTTCCTTTTATAGTTATACTTCTATCTATTATAATATCAGTATTATTTTCACCCGTATACTCTCCCTCAGTAAGAACGATGCAACCATAATTATTATTTATTGCTCCTTTTATACCTCCAGGATCATTCGGATTTATTTGAATAGTATTGTCCATAATCTTTCTTTTTGAATCTTTGATTATATCTGTGGATGATTTTGTAAAATCATGACTATTTACATTAAAAGTTGAAAAAGTATAATCCATATTAATCTGACTTGCATTATCCATAGAAATAACACAAAAAAATAAAGATATACTAAAAATAATCAATAAATTATTTAATTTAAATCTTCTCATAATTATCCCCTCCTTCTTTATAAAATATTTAAAAAGTCAAATTAACATTTTCACATAATTTAGATTCTATCGCCCAGATACATTCATCATTAACCTCTTTATACTTAATAATACCTCTAACTACACACTCATTACAAAACCCTATATGTTGACATTCAGAACAGACCTCCAAGTTAGGTGGTTTTAAATCAATAAAGTATGTTGTGAAATCTTTTTTTCTCAATATATCATCTAACTTAGTTTCATAAAGATTTCCAAAAGTTATCGAATCATCAGCCATTGGACAGAGTTTAATTCTACCATTTGCACCAATACTTATACTTTTACTACCTGCACCACAATTAGCATTGTTATTCAAAAATTCAACGAAATTTTGTGGTAGTTTGAATAAAAAATCAGAATATTTTTCAGCATACTCATTTAAAATAGTGTTAACATTATCAAAATCAGACACATCAAATGAAATAAGCTCAGTATTCAAACCTCCACGACCTTGTGGTACAAATGGACTAACCGCGAGAGTTAAAGTTTCTGAAAGATAGCTATCACTCGGATAATGTTGTCTCATTTCTTTAATTATACTTACAATATCAGGAATCTGAGTATAATTTAATTTAGTCATGACCATTGCTATTCGAATAATAAAGTCTCGCTCACACAATAGAGCAATATTATTTTTCACTTTATCAAATGCTCCTTCCTTTTCACAGAACCAGTCCATATATTCTTTAGTTCCATGCAAATCAACTTGAAATGTTAATTTCTCATTAAATGGAGTTAAATAATCTAATATTTCTTCATTAAGATAAAAACCATTTGTTATTATACCAACCAAATCAAAAAGTTTCAAACAATGATCAATTATAATTTTAAAATCTGGATGTAGTAAAGGCTCGCCACCAGTTAATTCAACAACAGCAACACCATTATCATACAAATTATCTAAAACTTTTAAAAGTTTATTGGTGTCTTGATAAATTCCTTTTCCAGGATGTGAATCGTTATAACAATGTTTACACCTAAAATTACATTCCTCGGTCAAATCTATACTTGCATGTGAGATTTTTTGTATTGAAAAATCTCCCCACCTACTTTTATCAATTTCAATTTTTTCATTAGAGTAGTCAATAAAAACCTGTGAATCAATGAATGTCTTCACTATTGAAAATAAAGTAGAATATTCCTTATTATTAAGTTCAGACAATTCTTTAACAATTTCATCAATATTTTTAGTACCATCGCACATAGTAACAATGTCTGCTGCATCTTTATTCAGCCTAAAATATTTTTTATCCTTAATATCACTAATATTAAATACATAGGGATTAGGTCCTAATCGTACATCATATTTTTTAATAATATGTGGATACACAATAATCACTCCTTACATAAAAACCATAATGATAGAGAATTAATAATTATAAATACATAAAAAAATATTCTATCAAATATTAACATATTATCAAGAACAAACTCATATTTAAATAATAAGATATATATATAATAAACAGTGGATATACATAGCCAAGATGCAGCTATTACTTTTTTATCCATAATATCCCCCATAAAGTGAATTATATTACAATATAAAACTCAATGATGTCAAGTTAAGAAATTAATTTGTTTAAAATTCTTTAAATATTAAATAATTGACTATAAACAAATAATTTAACTAAAAACGAATCTAACAAATAAATCTTTTATTTTCAAAAAATTCTCCGATAATTACTTCTAAATTTCTACTTGGCAAATCATTTTCCAATCTTCCTGATGAATAAGTCAATACTGTCAACTTAAGCAAATCAGATTATAAATATTGAAAATTTAAGTTAATATTTTTATAATCTAAAGTTTTAAAGCATAATAACAAACAAATTTTATTAAAATGACAGTACTTGGTCATGAACTATATTCATCGTTACAAAATGTGTGAAAGTTTTCATAACAATTAGTTATAAATTAAAACCTTTCAAAATCTATAATGTTGTTAGCAGAATACCTACAGAACCAGAAATAATTAAACTGGCAGATAAACCAGAAACAAAAAATGCTGGAGTCAATAGACATAGAGCACACCCACCACAGCCACTACATACACCACACTTACTACAACTATTACATGCATCCCAACTTTCAATAACTATTGGATTCATTATATCCCTCCATTAATAATATCATGCCAAAAGTGTACCTGAAACAAAACAAGCTCCAGCAACAACAACAATTGCCAATACTGATACAGCACATGCCCCACATGGAGCACAAAAATAACAAGCAGAGCAATATGTGCAGGAATTAGCTACTTCTATTACATTTGGATTCATAAGTCACCTTCTAATTAAAAATTCATTTATATAAAAAGAACACAAGAAATTTATTGAAAGTAAAAATCATTAACATATTTTTCATAATATAAATGTATTGAATGATAATTACTTTACTTGAGTTCTTCAGAGAGTTTCTATTAACCTATCAAAAATCACAATATTTTGATAAAGTATTTTATAAATTATGAAATTCCCATATTAAGCCTAATGTTGTTGTAGTATATAAAGGTGTCGATTATTCACACCCTCCCCCTGGTTTTATATTTGAGTATTAAGGACTTTTTACAGGTTTATATGATAAATAATAAGTTATGAACAATGCAATTAATCTTATTCAGCAGTAAATGTAGGTGATGTTAAAAAACATGGAGATAAATTGAATGCTTGATCAAATAATAGTATTGGGAGTTATTTCGCCCAATACTGTCACAATCATATAAAAATAAGACACAAAAAGGATGGAAAACCCGAAATTGATATTATAGTCTATGTTTAAATCCTTGATAATCCAAAAAATGCACGGTTTATACTGATACCAGAATTAAGATAAGAAATCTCTGTGAGTAGAATATCCTAAACGAAATATTCCTTGGATGGTCTCCAATACTTGATAAAGCTTACAATAATGGTTACTTTAGAGAAAAGATTAACAAAATCTGAAGTTATGGATGAAATATGGTCTTTGTTCAATGAATATGATAAATAGTTATACAAAAGTTTGATCAAAAATTAGTGAGAAGTTATTTTTAATCAATATTTCCAAAGGAAATTTAAGAAATTTTAATTTCCGTTTTTTATTTCGAGTGAAACGAGAAATTTTAGAAAAAAACTTTTTCTGACTTTAAAAGCTATTGCTTTTAAAATTTAGAAAAGCTTCGCTTTTCTGACTATTGCAAAAATCTACGATTTCACAATAATTTAGGGAAAATCAAAGATTTTCCCACTTTTCTAAAAAAAATTTGATGTGCAGCATTTAACTTAATCCAACTGCCAAGACTCTTAATGGAAACTTACTCCGCTTAGCGATAGCTATGAAAAAATTATGGAAAACCCATAAAAATATCAGCGAAATTAGGCTTAAAATGTCAAAATATATGAATTTTCCAATGAAAAAATGGAAATAATAACAAAACATCATATCAATATATGTTAAAATTAAGTTTATAGAAACTCTCTATAAGTTTGTCTTATGCTATTTAATCTTTTATCAAATTTGAACATAAATCAATATTTACAATGTTGACTAACAATATTTTATCTTAATCTTTTCGTAGGAAATAATATATAACATAAAATTAATATTTTAATACAATAAATTAGTTATCGGTATATAATATGAGTTGTATCTAAATATTATATGAACAAATTAATATTTTAATTCCATTAAAGTAACAAATAATTTGAAATTTATAACAACAAATAAGAAATTCAATGATCTAATGATTAATAACACACAATTTCTAAAAAAATAGTATGCTAAGCTTTTAGGACATAATAAGTTTTAATAAGATATATATTTAAATAGTATAATGTAATTATTAAAATATATAATTTAATTAGCATCAATTTTAGATACATATAAAAACAAGAATTTGAATGTTAGTATGACACTTGAAAATAAACCAATTAAAATATTTGCCACTGGAGAAGAAGCAAAATTAAATATTGTGAAAAGTCCAGTTAAATCAATGATTCTATCACTTCTTAGTGAATGTGAAATGGATTTTGATAACATAGTGAAAATTCTGGATAAATCAAAATCAACAATTTCTGTTCATTTAAAAAGTCTTACAGAAGAAGGAATAGTATCATATAAACAAAACCCAACAGATAAAAGAAAAAAAATATTCTATATCAACTCTCGATTTTTAGGAGAATTAGAACATACCAATAAAATGGAGCTTCCAGAACAAGAAATCGATTACTTAGTAAAAAATTTAGTTAATTCTGGAGATAACTTTGAATTTGTAAGACTAATGTTTCATACTTTAAGATCTATCATGATTCAAGAAGGATTTACTCTAAATCCATTATTATATGAAACAGGCATTAAAATAGGTTTATCAATTTATAATAACATAAAAGATGATGATTACGACACTTTTACCTCTAATTTAATTAAATTCTGGAAACATAATGGATTAGGAGATATGGAAGTCGCTAAATATGGTGGAAATATGAAAATAACCCTTACAAATTGTTTTGAATGTGAATTCCTCCCAAAAATAGGTAAACCTTCCTGTTTATTAGATTTAGGCATTTTATACTCTGTTTTTTCAAGTTTTCTAAATAAAGATATTAATATAATTGAAATAAAATGTTATACAATGGGTGATGAATGTTGTTTATTTGAAGTTGGAGAAATAAATTGAAGAAATCTTTTATCGTTGAAAATTTATTTTCAACTTAGAAGAATTTATTCTCTGTTTGAAAATATCATTTAAACATGACTTATTTCATTATTAAATAATTTAAAATTAATTATATCAATAAATACACTATTTAATTAAATAAAACTTAAAATAAAACAATATTATATTTATTTGAAAAGTCAAGGAATATAAACCTAAAATTAAGTTTTTAATACAAGCAACTTTTTTAATAAATCGCCTACTTTTATTGATGGATTATCCAACACCAACTTTAATAAAAAACCAATATTTTTAATTAAGATATCAATTTCATCATCACAGTAATAGGCATTTGAATATCCTAAATTTAATTCAAAATCTGAAATCCTAATTAAATTAAAAAATAGAGAATTATTCTCAACAATTTTATCAACAGAAAGATTTCTTATAGAAAAATTAGATGAAATTTTTTTATTGATAATGTCATTATAATTATGGGGAAAAACATTATTAAGCAAATGATTAAATTGAATATATAACTTCTTTTTAGAATTAAAATAATCCTTAACTAAAATTTCATGATTAAAATTATTAGAATGATAAATATTTAACTCTCTCAAATTCTTCAAATTAAATACAAAATCTTTAACAGAAATATTCATATCCACATTAAATAAAAGAAGAATTGTCTTAGCAAAAAATCCGAAGCAATTGAAGAATTTATGGTCATCACGACCATGGAAGACAAAGTTTATTAAAATGTCATTAATATCTAAAAATTTAGTTAAGCATATTGCTATTAAAGGTAAAAACAAATCATTCTCTGAAATATTATGCTCTTTTAAAAAATCATTAACATCAATATTTATCAAACAAGTTTTAAACTTCAAAACATTTTTTTCAGTGACTCTATAGTGCCTTTATAATTTTTATAAAAATCTAATGGAAAATTGTTTAATTGATTAATAAAGTACTTTTTTGACTTTTCTTTCAATGCTGGATTTATGTTAAACTGATTAGTGGCAAAATCAAAAAAATCAAATTTCTTATAAACTATTTTATCCTTTTTTTCATCATTGAAACTTTTAATCAAATCTTTAACAAAAATCTCTATAGAAAACAAGTCACATATTAAATGATGGAAAGACATCAGCAAGTTTACTTCATTATCATAATAATATAATTCAAATCTACATAAAGGTGGCTCAAATATATTAAAAGGTTTAATAAAGTTATACTCTATTTTTTTAGTTAATTTCTTATTGAATACTTGAATATCAAATTTATAATCATCATTCCTTTTCTGATAAACAGTCCCCTTATTATCAATACACATACTTGTTTTAATGTAAGGATTAAGTTCTATAGTCTTTATTAATGCACTTAATTTGTGAAAAATAATGTCATTGATATTATATACAATTTAAATTATTAGCACATTTAACTAATGAATATAAGTTCAATAGCTATTTATTCTCTAAATTAACAGATGTATTAAGTAAAATATAATCTCCTAAATTTTCAATATCATTGTAAGAAACTATAATCTCCTTATTTGAAATAATATTTTTTTTGTGAGATATAATCAAACTCTGAATTTTTCCAGTAGATTGATCAAAATCCACATCTTCAACTTCACCTACAACATTAGCACTTGTATCCACAACATTCATTCCTAACAAACTTTTTATTCTCATTAAAATCACAACCTAAAAAATACATTTTTATTTTTAAACATCAAATGAAAATTAATAAAGTATTTCATTATTAAAATTAAATTAATCATTGATTTTAATTATCTATTTACAATATAAAATTATTGATTTATAATATAAAACTTAATACTAACAGGGGAGTGGGTCTAAATTCACCTATTTTTATAAAATTATCATATTTACTTCAATAAAACAACTCTACTTATTTCAGATTGATCAACCACTTTTTTGCCTATTTCGTCAGCTATTTTTGATGCAAAATTAAGAACTTCATTATGCTCTGGCATATCATCAACTGTTAATCTTTTTCTGGAGTATCCAACGCACATATATCCTTTAACCTCAATATAGTTAGGATCGGCTATTTTTATTAATTTAGCATAATTTTCTACATTTTTCATGTTTTTTCCCTTAACTGAAGTTATTCTAATAGTAGTATTACAATTAAAACTTGGTAAGTATTCAATACTATTAATTAACTTACTCCAAGCATTATCTATTTGAGGATTACAAAGTGATTTATATGTTTTCTCACTATCTCCATCAAGGGAAAGATATAGTTGCGTTGGTTCAGTTTCAAGACTCTTTAATTTCTCAGGTAAAAGACCATTTGTCACAAGAAAAGTTGTGAAATTTCTCCTTTCAAACTCGTCAATTAAGCCATTTATCTCAGGATAAAATGTAGGCTCTCCAGCTAATGAAATAGCCGCATTATTTGGTTGATTAGATTCAGATAATTTCAATTTGTCTGCTTTATCATTACCAAAAAATCCACAAAGTAAGTTTTTTTGTGCTTTTATACAATCATCAATTATTGTTTTTGGATCATCATGGTCATGATTCCATTGAGTTCTTGTAAGAGATAGATCTCTCCAACAAAACGAACATTTTTGATAGCAAAAAGGAATAGCTGGTGACATTTGTAAACATCTATGGCTTTTAATGCCATAAAATTTCTGTTTATAACATTCCCCTTGATTTAAAATACTCTTCTTGGTCCAATGACAGATTTTAACTCCAGCATGCCCATTTTCACCAGCGAACCTATAACCACTGTGTTCCATTTTTCTTTGTTCTTCTAAATTTAATATCATTCAATCCCACATTAATGATGATGCTTTAAATGAAAATAATTATTTATTAAATCAATTTTATCTTTATTAATAATAAATAAAAAGATTTAATTGACAATGAAAATTTTAAAAATAGAACTTATTAAATTTTATGATTTAAATTTTTAAGTCATAAAAGCTATTTTCTCTTTGATACATATACTTCAATAGCTAATGGCTCTGGACAAGTATAATAACAATCTCCACAGCCATTACAGCCTTCACCTTTGTATTTCGCATAATTGTATCCTAAATTATTTAATTCATTACATAATTCAATTGCATTTTTCTTACAACCAATAATACATCTTTTACAACCCTTACATTCATTTTTATGAATAACAGGATGTGATAAGTTTATTCTTTCCAGATTTGTTTTTAACAATGATTTATTTTCGCTCATAGAGATACCATATTTTCATATCTGATAATATGTCATATTATATATTCAACAATAACTTATATACCCTTATTATCTAATAGTAGTACAATTTTAGTAATATAATTCAATAGATATAATTTAATAGTAATATAATTTAAATTGCTGTTTCTCCAGTTTCACCTGTTCTAACCCTAATAACCTCTTCAACTGAAGATACAAAGATCTTTCCATCACCTATTTCATCGGTTTTTGCACTATCAACAATAGTTTTAATAATCTTATCAAGATCTTTTTCATTGACTATAATCTCAATACGAGTCTTTGGAAGTAAATCAACACAATAACTTGAACCTCTATACCGTTCTTTAATACCTAACTGCCTTCCTCTTCCTTTGACCTCATTAACATTCATTCCATCGCAACCAATTTCAGCTAAAGCATCTTTAACATCACTTAATTTTTGAGGTCTGATTATTGCAACAACCCTTTTAATATTATTTTTTTTATTGGATCGTTCATTGGAAACCATATTCTAACCAAACTCCTCGTTAAATAAGCTAAATCATGTTTAAAATAATTTATAAGTTTAAAAAAGCAAGCATTATGATTTTTAACAGTATTATTATTAAATTTAAATAATTTTAACTATGAATGTTTTAAATCCTTGTATTTTTATCTATTAGTATATTAATTATGTTTCATAAAATAATTTTCTAAAAAAAACATTAAAAATTCAATTAATCTATATAAAGTTTCATTTTTCTTATATAAATTTCATATTTTAATATTAGTCCATGACATAATTTAAATAATTTAAAATTAAGTATATTAAAAAACATCTTTATTCAATTAAACAAAAAAATTTAAAATAATAATAATATTATATTTATTTAAAAAGTCCATTACTTACAAAATTATTTCAAGGAATACATAATGATTAGTGCCAAATAATTTAATAGTTAGTCATTTCCTTGGTTTCAGTTTACTCATTAATCCTGATTTTCTTGCAAAATGGAATAAATAAAGTTGTGTATAACCAGCATAATCCTTAAACTCATCCATCCCAAAATTCCTTACTTTTTCTACTTTAACATCTTTTCCATCGAAATATAAATAGGAAATTATTCTTTTTATCCAAACATCAGAAGGAAAAGCTTCCATAAACCCATAACCGTAAAGAAGAATACAATCAGCTACCTTAGGACCAATTCCTGGAATTTTAACAAGGGTTTCATAAGCTTCATCATATTTCATATATCTAATATCCAATGGATCAAGTTTTGAAGAGAATATTTCACTCGCCTTCTTTATATATGATGCCCTATAACCAAGTCCACAAGACTTAAGATTGTTAACATAAGATTCAGCCAGTTCATTACAATTCTCTTTGTTAGCATATTTATTATTACTGGTATCATTATTATTGTTTTTATTATTACTACTACTGTTAATATTATCATTACTATTATTGTTATTACCTCTACTACTATTAGTAGTATTATTAGTATTAATACACCTATTACTTTCAATCTCAGCTATTTCATCTTCATAGATATTAGATAAAGTTTTAGGATTTGGAAATGTATAAAAATTACCAGAAGGAAAATTATAAGCTTTCCCCCAATTATAAGAAATAGTATCTATGGACTTAGTCCACCTAACAATTGAATTGTTTGCAGAAGATATTGAAGAAATAATAGATTCAAAATAGTCTTTAGCTAAAAATAATCGAAGACCATTACAAAAATTAATAGCTGATTTAAGTTTTTCATCATTTGATAAAAACTTATAAAATTTATTTAAATCAAAATTTAAGTCATATAACTTAGCTATTTCATCAAAAATCATTTTTTCATTAATATCTTGACTATTATTAACCTTTAAATTTCTTTCAACATCCGAATATCCTTTAATATCTGAATTTCCTTTAATATACAAACTTCCTTTGTCACCAATCTGATTTTCATTTAACAATTCATAATTAACTTCAAGAAAATCAAGATTATTCTGAGACACTCTAAGAAGAACTGGGATTTCATTTATTAAACTTACAGCACAATATTCATCATTTATTAATTTCCAAGGAGGTTGCGAAGTTTGTCCAGATGTTTGAGTAAGTTGAAGGTTGATTTTATAATTTAATTTCATTTTGAATCCCTTAATGAAAGTATACACTTACTTTTATCAGAAAACTTATTTATAACAATTTATTTTAATCAAAAGTAATGAAATCATTTAATAGCTATTAAAATTTCTATAAAATTGTAAATAAAAAAGTAATTAATTTTTAGATTTTTTCATTTCTGTATATCCACACTTACCACATGAATATCTATCTCCATGATCTGCCATAAACACACCATTGGAACATCGAGGGCAAAAGGGATTTTTTCTATTTAACTTATCTCCATCAACTTTATAAACATTTGATACTTTCATGGTTATCTCCCCTATATAAAAATAATTAGAATTTTAAAAATATCTATTCGTATTCCATATTAATTCTCATCAGTTTCTTCAGTAGAAGACTCTTCTTCAGCAGTAGCTTCTTCAGGAGGTTCTTCTTCTTTATTTTTTTCAATTATGTTTTTTGGTTCAATATTTTCTAAATCTTCTCTGGAATCATAAAATTTAGCATAACCAGTGGCTTTTGCTTCACCATAGTTTGGTTGAAGAGAATCAACAACAGTTAACTCTTTTTTAGTGTCAAGTAATGCAACTAATTTACTTTTAACATCCAATATTTTTGGTGTTGCTTCACCTGTGTATATACAATCAAACTTAACTTCAGTTCTATTTAAAACTTTATTCTCTTTTTTCTGGGTCACATTTATTTCCATAATATCTTAACCTCTATTGAGTTCTTAACTCTATTGAGTGTCATTTAACATCAAACATCTTAATATATTTTTCAGCTTCATATTTAATATCAGAAATTTTTAAAAGGACTAAACCTTGATTAGGCTGTCCATACAAAATGATTCCATAATCTGGAGCCAATAAACAGCAGGGAAGCACAGCAAGATCTTCTTCCCCATTAACAATAATTAACTGATTTTCATCAACTGATTTTTTAATTGCAAGATCTATGGTTTCCCATAGTTGATCAGTTATTGTTCCTGGAGGATTATTAGCATTAAAAACATTATTCGTGTGATCTAAATTTAGATTATGTTGTTCTCTTTGAATAGAATTATCAACAATAGCTAAATTAGGAATCAAATCATTTTTAAGAAGATTGATTGTAGTCTCATCACCCACAGATATGAAGAACTTCGACTCTTTAATTGAATCAATAGCCTCTCTAAAATCAGGGAATAATTGTCCCATAGGCTTTTTTAAAATTCTCCTTAATTCATCTGTTAAAACTAACACCATTCAAACCTCTAATATAGTTATTCTACCTAACTCTTAATGAATATTCTCCAGCTAAATTTATATTTAATCCTTTAGCAATATCTGAATTATCTGGATCAACAACCACTAAAAATCCACTCCAATTTGTAGAGGTTGGTTTGCCACATACAGGGCAAATCTCACTATTAGATATTCTACTACATGAAACACAAGATTTTTCACTCATTAAGCTTACCCCTTAGTATTAGCAGATTCTTTATTATTTGAAGATTTTGATAAGGCTTTTTTCTTTTCTGCTTCAATCCATTCCAATTTTCCTAAACCAACTTGTCTCATTGTAAGACCAATCTTGGTTTCTTTAGTTGTTTTGCCTTTAAGACTAATTGCAACTATTCTTGCCCTTACATCGTCTCCTTCCTCAAGGACTTTATTAGATTCTTTTCCAAGAAGTGCACCTCTTTTACCATCATAGTTGATGTAATCATCAGTCACCTGAGAAACATGCACCAAACCATCCATAGGACCAAATCTCACAAACGCTCCAAATTCAGAGATTTCAATAACATGACCTTTAATAATCTCTTGTAATTCTGGTTTATAGAAGATTGCATCAAAAACAACATCATGATATGAAGCACCATCACCCATAATAATTTTACCTTCACCAATATCTTCTACATTATTAACACTTACCAATAATCCTAAATTTTTATCTAATACACCATTATATGTTTCATTTAAAGTTTCAATAACAACTTCTTCAAGAGGATCTTCAAATTTGTAAGGTGGAATTCTTACAGTATCTTGAATTTTTGATAGATAATACAATTAAACACCCCTAATATGTAAAATAATTAATAGTTGATTAATATTATTAAATGTTAAATACAATAAATTTATGATCTTAATTTTAAATTAAAAACATTCAAATTTAATTTTATCATTCAGATTTAATTTTATAATATTATTATAAATTATATTAAAAAATATAAAATAAAAATACTATTATTTATAAAAAAATTAAATAATGATAATTAAATAATACAAAAAAATCAATATTTCTCTTTATATAAATCAATTGAACGAATAACTTCTTTTTTAGCAGATTTAGAGTCTTCCCAACCGAGAACTTCAGTTTTTTTCCCTTCTAAATTCTTATAGGTTCCGAAAAATTCAGAAATTTCATCTAAAATATGACTAGGAACTTGAGAAATATCTTCAATACCATTATACTTTGGATCATTCACTGGAACAGCTAAAACTTTAAAATCTTTATCTTCACCATCAATCATCTTCATTATTCCAATAGGTCGTGATAAGATTACACAGCCAGGAAATGTAGGTTGATCAATTAAAACCATAATATCCATTGGATCTCCATCGTCATAAATAGTTTGTGGAATAAAACCATAATCTGCTGGATAAACAACAGAGGAATGTAAAACTCTATCTAATGCAAAAGATTCTACATCTTTATCATACTCATACTTATTTTTTGAGCCTTTAGGAATTTCAACAATTGTATTTAATACTTCAGGAACATCTGATCCTGGACTAAGTTCTTTCCATAAATTCATTCAATCCCCCCAACCTTTAAAAAGTTGATCAAAGTTCTAAAGAATATATATCTAATAATATACATTCAAGTAATCTAAAAATCTAATTCATATAAATTACAATCAAACAATATGACCATCAATAGCCAAATAACCCTTTTGTCTTAGATACACAACAGCTATTCCCATTTTCCTTGCTTTTCTTTTTAATTCTTTATCATTTGTAGCTAAAACTTTTGACATACGGAGTAAAGCATTATCAACAGACTCATTTTCATTTAATGATATATTTTTTATGATAATATTAGAAGATTTAGCTATTTTAATAGCTAATCCTGCGTTTACCCTAATTTTTGACTTTTTATTCTTCTTAAGTCCTAATAATTCCTTGATAACGAATGATGGAACAATTAATTTAAAAGAAGGTAAAGTTTTTTCAAGTTCAGTAACTACATCAACATTGAACTGAAAGGGAATCATCAAAAATTTGTATCTATAATCACTTCTTTATTATTTTTAACAATTTTAGTCATTAAATCACTGATATTGAATTTAAATTTTATGTCTTAGGTTACAGTCCTTATTAGATTCATAATCCTTTTATTGGATTATACCATAACCTATTAATCTCCATCTTGCTCCAACTCTTCGACTTAAAGCCACTCTTTGCTTTGGATCTGCACAAACAGGTAATTTTAAAACAACATCAACAGTAGACCCTTTTACTTTGTTAACAACGCCAACTGTAGTAGTCGTGCCACAATTAATCATTAATGGTTCTTTTAATCTAATAGGCTCTACATCTTTTTCATTTTCAATACCAACTACTCTTTCCAAAAGAAAAGCTTCCATTGAAAAGTTATTTAAAACAGGAGGCAATGTACCTGGTTTCCCAGCTATTGAACCTGATAAAGAATCTGCTTTGGATAAAGAAGGATCTAATAATGTGGCGACACCAATAAGCCCACCAGGACCAATTTTATCAACATCCTTTCCACCAGCATTTAAACCCACTATCTCTGATGTTAAACTAACCCATTCATTATTTTTATCAGTGACACCTGGCTTTATTTCGATTTCATCTCCAAGTTTAAGAGTTCCTTGAATTAAACTTCCACCAATAACACTGCCTTTAAGTGAGTCTGGTTTAGAACCAGGTTTATTAATATCAAAAGATCTTGCAACATACATTCTTGAAGATTTCCTTGGACTTCTTTTAGGAGTTTTAATTACTTCTTCAATTGTCTTAATCAGTATATCCATATTAACTCCTTGTTGAGCAGATATTGGAATGATAGGAGCATCTTCTGCATTTGTTCCTTGAACAAAGTCTAAAATCTCATGATAACTTTCAATTGCTCTTTCTTTTGAAACAATATCTACCTTATTTTGAACAACAATTATATCTTTGACTCCTATAACATCTAATGCCATTAAATGTTCTTTAGTTTGCGGTTGTGGACAATATTCATTAGCAGCTATTACTAAAACTGCACCATCCATTATCGCAGCACCAGATAACATAGTAGCCATTAAAGTTTCGTGTCCTGGAGCATCTACAAAAGAAATTTTCCTAAGAACTTCATTTTTACTTCCGCAATGTTCACAAACCTCTGCAGTTGTATATGATATTGGTTCCTCACAATTGGTACATTTTCTAAAAACAATGTCTGCATAACCTAAACGTATAGATATTCCTCTTTTTGTTTCTTCACTGTGAGTATCTGTCCATACACCTGACAATGCTTTAGTAAGAGTTGTTTTACCGTGATCAACATGACCTACTAAACCTATATTAACATCTGATTGTACTTTTGCCATATTACACCTTATATGTTCTAATTATTAAATTAAAACTAAAATAATCAACTGTTAATAATGTTCATATTGATTAATATAGGATTAATTGATTAATAATATAATAATTATTTATTTAATGATTTATTGATATTAGTATTAAATTTAATGATATTAATTTCATGAAGCTATTAATATAAATATTAAGAATAAAGGATTATTCTTTTGATTCTTCTCCTTCTTCTTGAGGAGGATTTAAAATTTCATCAATAGATTTATTACCTGCATCAGAAACAATAGTATTAATTTGAACTATATCTTCAGAAATAGTATTTCCTCTAAAACTTTTTCTTCTTCTAACACCATCAGCTTTTGGTTTATAACCAATACCACCAGAAACTAAACTTTTAATTCTGCGTGAACCATCAATATCTTTTTTCATTGGAAAACCGTTTTTATCGCTTCCACCAGTGATTTTCAATTTGTATCCATTTAATCCAACTAATTTTCCATCCACATCTTCACCAATAGTTAATCCAATGAATTGTTTGTTAACTGAATCATCGGATTCTATTTGATAGCTATTTTCTTTATCTGAAACTACAACCTTAAATGTCAACTAATTCCTCCTCATTATAATTTTATCATTATCTTCTTAAAAATCATGACTTTATATGATTAAACTATTTTATTTATAATTTATTTATACATTATTTATAATATTTTGTTAATAATAAATATATTTATTTTATATATTAATAACTATATATTGATAGTTAATATATTTACTGATAAGTATTATAATTAATTATAATAATAAGTTTCTAACTATTGAACAAGTTTTATTATTGAAGTTATTTATTCATTAATAGATATTTACTATTTTAATGTATAATAAATATTTATCATTTATTTTATTATTCTTTTATTTTATTATTCCTCTTATTTAAAAAATATTTTGATTTGGTTTATAATGATTTAAATTAAGTTATGAATAAAACCTTAATAAAATTTATTTAAGATATTATTTAGTTATAAAGAGGCTAACGAGGTTATATAATAAAAATAGCAGCATTATAAAACTATTATAAGACCATCAAAAACCATATGATCTATTCAAAAAGACCTAATTCACCCCATTTAGGCTCTATTCTCTGTTTAATATCTAAAATTTCATTAAGAGCCTCAAACTCATCTTCAGTTAACTTATCTTTAAACTCTTTCACCAATATTTTATAATGCTTTTCAGGAATATCAACATGTAACTCATCCCCTTCTTCAAAACCTTTACCTAAAACCCCACCTTTAATAGACATTGCAACCTTCTGACCTCTATGAATGAAAGGTAGATTTTCTCCCTTATCTTGCATACTTTCAATCTGACCAATCAACTGACCCTCTTTGTTCATTAACGAATAATTCTGTTTTATAGTTCCATTTAAAACTTCAACACCAGAAATGAATGGTTTACTTTGTCTGAATACAAGTTTAGGTATTATTCTTATTTTAGCAGGTTTAACAATAGCATCAAGCCATTGTTTCTTCTGACTTTCTTCAAGTTCCTTAAGCCACTGCTCATAATCTTCTGTAATTTGATATATTACATTACTTGAAAAAATTTTAATATTATTCTCATTAAGATCCTTCATTGCTTTATTATGGATTTTAACATTGAAAGCAAGAATAACACCATGTTTGAGATTTTCTTTTGCAACAATAGAAGCATTGACAATATCTCTTCTGGAAATATCACCAATATCTGCAGTTCTAATAGGAATACCTAACTCTTTTAAAAGATTTACAATTGCCTCAAGTGAGCCTAAAGTGTCTGCTTTAACTAAAACACCATCATTATCTGTATTAATAGTAATATCTTCAATTTCTTGTAATATTTCCTCTTCAACATTAGATCCTAATTGATGAACTCTAAGTGGAGAACCTGAAACAACATTTTCAAGATTTGGGGCAACAATTTTAACACCCGCTGCTGCTACAACCTCATCAACCTTCTTAAAACGATTTTTTGCCTCTCTCATCTCTTCAAGAGGATTAGTTTTCAAGATTGACCTTATTTTAGTTGTTAAGACACTGTCTTTTTCTACTAAAACAATTTCATCATCTTTCTTAAGAACACCATCATATATAATCACATCAATTGTAAGACCTAAGCCTTGTTCTTCCTTAATTTCTAAAACTGAACCTTTAGCAGGAGAATTTTCAGCAATCAACAACTGTTTTTTTAGATATTCTTGAGCTAAACCTAAAAGTAATGCTAAAACCTCAATAATACCTTCACCAGATTTTGCACTAATAGGAATAATACTTACCTGAGATGCGAAGTCTGTCACCCTATCAAATCTCTCGGACTGAAAACCTTCTTTATGGAGAGTTCCAACAATCCCATAAATATGAGTATCTACTTCTTGTTGAACACTTTTAGCTTGTTTAGAAAGGCTTTCTGAAAAAGAGCTATTAGGATTAGAATTCCATCCAAATAACTTATCCACCTTATTAGCAACTATTATAAAAGGGGTTTTATATAACCGTAAAATCTTCAATGCCTCAAAAGTTTGAGGTTTAAATCCTTCATTAATATCCAATATTAAAATAGCTAAGTCTGCTAAAGCTCCGCCTCTCTTCCTTAAACTAGTAAAAGCAGCATGACCAGGAGTATCGATAAAAAATAATCCTGGAAGAGTATCAGCTATTTCAAGCTTCTTTATGAACTTTCCACAGATTTTATTTATTGTGCCTATTGGAATTTCAGTAGCACCAATATGCTGGGTTATTCCACCAGCTTCCCTTGAAGCTATTGTACTACCTCTAATAAAATCCAACAAAGAAGTTTTTCCATGATCTACATGACCTAAAACAGAAACAATTGGAGATCTAATCTTCATAATAACATATTAAAAATATCAAACATTAAGCTATTGAAATAGACTATAAATATAATCCAAACTCAAAAAATAGAAAAACTAAAAGTCAGTAGTAAACAACAAAAAATAAATCAAAGATTTTTTACAATTTTAATTTATGTAAACTTGTAATCTTCCTTTATGATTACACTCGTAGAAAACATCAAAATTATAATTCTTAGTTAGTTTACAATTTTAGCTTTTATGATTATAATCTTAGATTATGTAAAAACTCAATCTTAGATTATATAAAAATTTTATTTCTTACTTAAAAAGTTGATTCATAAACCCAAGAACTATCAGGAACCTCATAATCATATATTTCATCTTGATTAAAGAAAAGGTTTATTTCCCTTTCTGCAGATTTTGGAGAATCAGATGCGTGAATAATATTTCTTCCTGTATCCATAGCATAATCTCCACGAATAGTTCCTAAATCCGCTTCTTTAGGATCAGTAGCACCAACAATTTTTCTTATAACTGTTATTGCTTCATCACCTTCAATAACCATTGCAAGAGATGGAGCTGAAATAATATAATTGACTAAATCATTGAAAAATGGTTTTCCTTCATGTTCACTATAGTGAGTTTTAGCCAAATCTTCAGTTATTTGTAAAAGCTTAATTCCAACTATTTTTAAACCTTTTTCTTCAAAACGAGAGAGAATTTTTCCAATGAGTTTACGAGAAACAGCATCGGGTTTTAACATGACAAAACTCTTTTCCATCATATTCTCACCCTATGCTTTTACCCATTTAACTTTTCTTGGAACTCTTTTAAGCTTAATCATGTTTTTTTCACATTTACTACCACAGAAGAAGTAGATTGATCCGTCTTTTTTAACATACATCTTTCCAGTTCCTTCTTCTATTTCTTCTTTACAAAATGAACATACTCTCATGTTTTACACCTTGAATTAATTTAATGAATAGAAATTATACTAGTAAAGATGTTGTTAAGGAGTTTTAATCTCTTTAGCTTCTCTAATAGTATCCAATAACATCAAAACATCACCCTGCCTAACAGGCCCCATGATATTTCGAGTCAATATCCTTCCTTTATCTCTTCCATCG
This sequence comes from Candidatus Methanovirga australis, assembly GCA_031272765.1. Lineage (GTDB taxonomy): Archaea > Methanobacteriota > Methanobacteria > Methanobacteriales > Methanobacteriaceae > Methanovirga > Methanovirga australis. Next base: position 20,084 of record JAISTD010000052.1, read on the forward strand.
AGGATTTTGCACTTAACTTGCATTACCTCTCCAGTCATCCCAGTTCTCTTTAAAACTTCTATAATTTCTGCTGGAGTTCCTTCTTCCATACACAATCACCTTAAATTTTTATAAAGGATTAAATTAAATAAACTGCTATTTAAATAATATCTACCTATTTTAGATAATTATTTTATCGTATGATTTTTATTGTATAAAATTAATTTATTATGTTAATTAATTACTATGATGTATATAAAACTATAACTTATCACGAACTTATATGATAATTCCTATACTTATCAATATCATATATACTTATCAATAATAAAATAATATTTTTATTTAGTTTATATCTAACTTATGTTTGAATATTTACTTAATATTATTCAAAATAATTATAATTTTATCTAAATACAATCTAAAATATTATTAAAACACTGAAAATTTCTATATAATTATTATTCTAAAAATTATATTAAAAAAAGCATATTTATTTAAAAATAAAGCATTTATTTAAAAAGAACATTTATCCTTTAAGTTCACTAACCTTTTCAATAATTTCAGTTACTAATTCTTTGGCGTCACCAGCATCAATAATAGCGGCTGAAGCAGTTCCCACATTTAAACCTGCAGCTCCTCCTACAGCATCTTTAGTAGGTAAGTATATATAAGGAATTTCTTTCTCATCTGCAAGCATTGGTAAATGAGCTACAATTTCAGCAGGATCAATATCTTCTGCTATAAAAACTAAATTAGCATCTCCTCTTTCAATGAACTTAGTAACTTCATTAGTTCCTTTTGCTACTTTTCCAGTATTTCTCGCAAGTTCTAATGCTTCTTCTGCTCTTTCTGCTAAATCTTTGGGTACATCAAATTTTACATATATTGCTTTTGCCATATTATTTACCTCCTTTTTCATCTGGCATTTGCCATCCATCGGCAAATATTATAACCGCAGCTATATAAAAAAATTATATTTACTTATGAAATATAAATTATTATAAAATAGTGTATCATTAGTCAAATATATCATTATTATTAATTTTAATTTCTTATTCATTAGTTTTATATAGATTATATCAAAAGATACTGCTGATTAATAATTATCTAATGAACAACAGTGTAACTAATGATAATATTATAAATAATGATTTAACTATTATATAAATCTAATACAAAATTTAATACTGCTGTTATAATAAAATAGGTTTATACAACTCAATTAGTAGATATTTAATAAATATATGGACGACTTAATAAATATAAATACTAAAAAATATTAATCAAGTAATTAAACCCATATTGGATTTATTTAATTATTTATAAGTTTATTTAATTACAATTAATTTATATATCATTATAATTATATTTATATATAATAATTAAACAATTAATTCATAATTAAAATCTAATTTTTAAAATATTAAATCTAATTAAAGAATTAAAAAGATTTGTATTAAAAATAAATTAGAAAATCATCTTTAAACTAAGTTTTTAAAACTAAGCTGAAAAATCAACTACATTAAAAATTAAATTTAAAAAATTAGACATTCAATATATTTAATTAATAGCTTATAAATGTTTCTAATTTAAGGATTAATAAAACCAAAATTATAAGTTAACTAAAAGTTTAAAAACTTTTAAATAAAACAAAAATATTAAAAATTCTTATTAAAAAATAAAAATTGAATGAATAAAATTGAATAAATTATTAAAATTAAAGTGATCTCATGCATACAGTTGATATATTAATTGAAGCCTTACCCTATATAAAGAAGTTCCATACTAAGAATATAATGATAAAATATGGTGGTCATGCAATGATTGATGACGATGCAATGTCATCAACAGTAGAAGACACGATTCTTTTAAAATATGTTGGAATGCAGCCTATCATTGTTCATGGTGGAGGATTAGAAATCACACGATCAATGCGAAAATTAGGCAAAAAGCCAGAATTTATACAAGGATTAAGAATCACAGACGAAGAAACTATGGAAATAATCAAAATGGTTTTAGTGGGCAAAATAAATACTGATCTTGTTTCAAAAATAGGTTTACACGGTGGAAAAGGAATTGGATTCTCTGGAAAAGATGCTAATTTAATCACAGCGAAAAAAAAAGCTCCACAAAAGATTAAAAATAATGAAACTGGTGAAGAAACTATCATCGATTTAGGTTTAGTTGGAGATATAGAATCCATAAATCCTGAAATTATAGAATTACTTACAAAAAATCATTACATTCCAGTTATATCTCCAATAGGCACAAATTCCAATGGATACACACTAAATCTAAATGCAGACACTGTGGCTGGTGAATTAGCTTCTGAAATTAAAGCTGAAAAATTAATCATCTTAACCGATGTTCCAGGTGTTTTAGAAGATCCTAATGACCCAGATACTTTAATAAAAAAAATCAAATTAGATGAAATTGATGAGTTAATTAAAAAAGGAATTATAATTGGAGGTATGATTCCAAAAATAGAAACTGCTACTAATGCAATTAGAAAAGGTGTTAAATCAGCCCATATAATCGATGGTAGAATTAAACACTCCCTTCTTCTTGAAATATTCACCAAAAAAGGTATTGGAACAATGATAAGCAAATAGCTATTCTAAATGTTACAATAGCTATTCATTCATGAATGCAGACTTAAATCTTTCTACTTTGAGCTGGGGTTTCAATTTAAATTCAAAATAGATAAATAGATTATATTGTGGTCATTATGTCAATATTTATCAATTATTAAATTTAATTATATCTTATAAAATACCTTAATTATTAAATTTATAATAATGTTATATCAAACAAATTATTGTTCATTACTATTTAATGTTTTTGTTTTTATTTAAATCATCCTCATTTAAAATTTTAACATCTTTTTTATTATTTAAATCCGTGCCATCACACACATTATTTAAATCCGTACCATCTTTCAGATGACTTTTATTATTTTCTATTTCAGAATTTAAGTTTTCATCAAGTTTTAATGAATCAATATCAACTAAAGGTTTAAAAATAGAATCAAGTAATGATTTTTTCATGAATAAGTTGGAAATTGATAATCCTAAAATAACAAAACTGATCAAACCTATTAAAACAGGAAACATTCCATTTTCCTGGAAGGAAACATTATCTACAATTTTCTCACTATTACCTCCTGAAAATAAGATAATTGAGATTATAATTAAAATTAATCCAAATATAACCCCTAAAATAGCTATGATCGGATATCTTTTTTCCATATCAGATTTTAAAAACGAACTTATTTTCTCAGCTATTAAAAATTTGTATTGATCCTCTTTATTTGGACTTTTATTATTTTTATTTGCTTCATTATTTTCATCTATTAGATTTTTATTATTTGACTCATCTACTTCTTCAATTAATTTATCTGTATAAGAATTATCAGATTCAGTTAAATACGAAATTTTATCAGATTTAAAAGAACTTTTATCATATTTAGAAGAATTTTTATCATCCGACATACAATATCACATTTTAGTAAGTTAGTTAATCATATTCTCTCCAAGTGTGTTTACATTTTGTACATCTTAAAAATCTGGTTTCTGCTTCATCAGCACTACGGGTTTGTTTAAGCCACCAAAAAGCTTTATCATTACCACATTTAGGACAAGTTTCATTGGTAGTTGGTAGTGTACTTATTTCTTCTCCTTGCATCACAACCGTGTTCTTTGATGAAACCTTTTCAGACACAGAGTACTGAGAAGCTTTCTCATCATTTAAGTCATTCTCAAATCCACATTTACATTTAAGTTTATTTTCGTTAGGAAGCAACATTGCTCCACATTTAGGACAAAATTCCATTTTATCGACCTAATTTTATTTAAAATTTAACACTCAAATATTATTTTTTTATGCTTTTATTTCTTTAGTTATTGTTGATTTTATTTTTTAAACTTGTTAAAATATCATTCAAAATTATTTTATGATCAAATGCTAAATCTATCGATGACAAATCTTTTTTTGTGAAAATTTTTGCATCTTTTGCATCATCATTGGCTTTTAGATTTTTAAAATTTCCTGTTGCTAAATACACAATTGTTACTGTATGACCCCTTGGGTCTCTATCTAATTTTGAATAAACATTGAATAATTTTTTCAACTGAACATTTATATTGGTTTCTTCTTTTGCTTCGCGAACTGCTCCATTTTCAACAGTTTCACCATAGTCTAAGTAACCTCCAGGTAATGCCCAGTAACCTTTGTAAGGCTCATTTTTTCTTTTAATTAGAATAAATTCATTTTTATCATCATATATAAAAATATCCACTGTAATTGATTGTTTTTTATGGTTCAAACTATCACAATAGCTAAATTCATGATATAAATTAAATATTAAATCATAAAACTGGAGATAATAAATCATGAGTTAAATAATTTGAAGAAACCTTTAATAAATCAGTCTTTAACTGAATTAATCAAGTTCTTAAACTCATCAGTTTTATCTTTTAGTTTATTAACAGCCACTAAAAGAGACTTTTTAGGTGATTTTTTAGTATTTTTAACTGTTATTATCGGATTTCCAATGAGTGGATGATCTATACAGTATACAGCATACTTCACATCTTCATCTTCCATTAAATATTTTCTTAAAATATTACAAACACTATGAGATTCACCTGGAACTTCTATTTCTAATTCTGTCTTAATATCTTTCTTAATTATAATATCTTCCATTGTATCCACCGAATATTGCTTTGTTAATCATCATAATTTGAAGAAACTTTCCTTTTTTCTTTTCTATTGCATGGTTCACAGTAAAGAACATTACTATTCTCTGTTGGAACCATAAATTTTCTACAACGAGAACACATTGCTTTTAAAACACCATTTTCAGGATCTTCAGTATTTATATCCACATTGTCTCCTATTATCTTTATTATTTTTCCTTCAATAATATCTCCAATTCTGAAGGCATCGGTTAACTTTTCAAGATAACCATTTTTCACTTGAGATATGTGTATTGCACCAGAATATGGTAAAGCCAATTCTCTTGTTGAATCTATAGATGCCTGAATATCAACCATTGCTCTTTGACCTTTAATATCTGTTATCTGACCAACAATAGTATCTCCAACTTTTAAAAGTAAGGGAGTTGTAGTTTTTGGGATAATAACTATTTCTCGCTTATTTATGGATATGTTCCCAATAACAGCTGATTTAATATATCCTCCATCCTCATAGGTCCAATCTCCAGGTAAATATTGTTCACTAACTCCAAGAACATCCCCTGGCATCACAAAATCGCCCTGTTCAATATTCATCATTTCACATCCAAAAATTAATATTTTATATAAAAAAATCTTTTATTTTCACAAGTTTCAAGATATTTATATAATAATAATCTTTTTAGTTAATTAATAAACTATTTATTTAACTATTATTTAATAAACTTATTATATTATATAAACTTCACTAATTCCTATTTTAACTTCACTAATTTTTATTTTAAAACATTATTATGATTAAGAAATAATCTAAAAATAGCTATTTTAAATAAATAATATTAATTTTAAGATTTTATTATAATGTTATTAATAAATATTTGATTATGATTATATATACCTAAAATCATTATAAATAATATAAAATTCATAATTTAAAGTATTATAACTTCATTATTTAAATTAATATAATTTTGTAATTTGTTAAATAGTAAAAATACGGACCTGGAGGGATTTGAACCCTCGACCTACGGATTAGAAGTCCGTCGCCCTATCCAGACTAGGCCACAGGCCCCACATAAAATATAAATTTCATTAAAAATTTAAGATTAAAAAAAACAACATTATAATATTATAATTCTCATAGTATATAAAGGTATAAGATAGGTTAATAGAAGATTAAAATTTCATTTTGTTATTGGTTATCAAGATTAATAAAATAATATCTTATTAATTATAAGACTTTTTATTTATAAACTTATTGTTTTTTAATACAATATAAATTCATAATTCAATACATATTGTAGTTATAACACTTTTAAATTTAATATATACTAACCATAATATATCAAATTAAATAATAATTTTAATTTTCTTATAAATAATTGAAATAACTATTTATACTAAATATTTAGCTATAAAAACTAACTTAATAAAATATTTTAAATTTTAAAGATAAAATAAAAAATGAACAATGAAAATTTTAATTAAACATTCTATTTTAAAAAAAATAATGAAGATAAATCCATAAATAATGAAATAAAAGATCATATAAAATAAATTTTTTTACCTCTGCCAAACACTTTTAATAATGCTTATCAATTTTAGGTAAAATTTTCCAAAAATTGATTGCTTAATTTTTTCTTTTCTAAACTCTTTAATCTTCAATTTATGGGGGGGGGGGGGAGGAGTATTTTATTAGTTATAAGATGATTTAAATTCTATTTTTTATTTTAATCCTATTTTAATAACTATTTATTAAATTAAAAGACATTTAATAAGTTTTATTTTCAAGAATTAAGACGAAACATTTATATATAGAAAATTTCAATGTTAATTATGGGGAGAGTTCATAATTATGTTATGGTTGCTAACAAGTTGCAATGCAATAAATGACATATTGTGCAGTTTTTAGTCTCCTCATAAAGAAGGACACTACGAAATTATGAACATTATATTTCTACAAACTTTATTGAATTTATGAGTTCAAAATTGATGTAATCACAAGTTATTACATATATTTAATTTATTAAATGGGCTGAAAATATGTGTGTTCTTCTTATATCAAGAGAGTTTCTAAATACTTAATATAAATCATTGAATATGAAGTGCTTGAAATTCTTTTTGTATAAAAAATTATAAACTAAATTGGAGGAATTTAATGAAATCAATATAAATAAAATCAAATTTGAGTTAAAGAGAGCTTTTAATGCTTTTAATTTTTGTTTTTAGAGTTTTAAATGATATAATAACTGTGATTATCTTGGAGCAATTTGTAAGTTAATCATGTTTGAATAGAATTCTATAATTGTTATTAATCAATGAAATGGAGGAGAATAATGAATCCTGAAATAACTCCTAATAAAATAGGTTGCAAAATTTGTGTTACTTGTACAGCTTGTGCTTTATGTCCAGGTCCCGCTTGGGGTGCTGCATTATCAGGTTTTGTTGCGTTTTATTAAAATTATATAAGCAATATTAAAATTGTAAAAATTTTGCCTTAAGTGCTTGTTGCACAATTCTGCTTTCAATGAACAAAACATCTTTTAATAAGATATTATTAAAAATTTTTTAATTAATAATTCATATATTTAATATTGTTTAGATGTTGTAAACTTTTGTGGAGCTTTTCCAATTTTCATGACTACTTTATATATAAAACATGGACTTTCATGAAAACTCCACACTTTTTTACAGTCACATTGTTTATTTTAATTTAAATATTAATTGAATTGTGTAACAGCCTCCTTAAGCTATATAAAAATAGGTCGTATGATAAAATGACTCAAATTCCATTTATAAAAAATGATTTTATTCTAAAAAGCGGTTATGTTCCATATGTTTATGGAACAAATTGTGATGAGTTTTATACTTTAAATAAGGATGCTAATGATATTTTATCTAAATTTAATGGTAAAGATTCTATTGAAAAAATTTCACAACAACTTGCTATTGAAAGAAATAAAAATGCAGAAGATATTAATTCAGCAATAGAATCATTAATTGCATCAACAGATTTCCTTTCTTCATCAAGAAATATGGTGGACACTTATTTGTCGTATAATGATGAAAATATTCAATATCCATCACATGTTTCTTTTGAATTAACATCTGCTTGTAATTAC